>NZ_JBEXOS010000038.1:0-75230 GCF_040611655.1 Streptomyces sp. NPDC006552 | reverse complement strand
CGCTGTCGGGTAGAACGGCTTGGAGCAGTGGACTGCGTTCGTCGGTGTAGAGGGACAGGGCGCAGGCCGCTCGCGCGTCGGCTACCAGGGCAGCGAGCTCCTGGTACTGGGTCTCATCGACGGTCACGTCTCTGACAGTTCCGTCCTTCGTCTCCCAGACGAACTCGATGTGCCATTCGGACGGCAGTGCGCTCAGGACCGCGCCGACGTCGGGTTGCAGGTCGGGCCAGACGGTGAGCAGGGCGCGCGGGCCGAGACCGGCGCGCACCGTGTTGAGGTTTTCCGTGGTGAGACGGTGCCAGCGTGTGGCGTTGACGATGTGGGTTTCCTCCAGGAGCAGGCCCTGTCGCGTCGCCAGCTCGGTGCGTACCGACGCCCAGAAGCCTTCGTCGGCGGCTTCTGTCACCTCAGGTTCCGCGGCGTAAGGGGAGGCCGGCAGCTGTTCCGCGAAGAGGCCGAGTTCCCGCGTACGGGCCACGGCGTCCGTGCAGGGTCGGTCGCTGCCCACGTACACGTACTGGTCCCATCCGACGTGCACGGTAAAAGCGTCTCCCGCCTCCAGCCGACACCAGGCGCCCTGCTCACGGAGCATGCCGCGGATCAGCTCCAGGGCTACCGCCAATGAGACCTCGGCTCCGTCGTGGTAACCGGTGAGGTCAGCCGGGAAGAGCCCGCTAAGACCGTGTCCCTCGACCGCCGGCTGGGCACCGAAGTGGACGATCCCGGTGACGGAGGGCTCACGGATCTCCAGCCGGTCGATGCCCGCAGCTTCCGCGAACGCGGAGATTGCCTCCAGGTATGCGGCCTCGATTGGCCCGTGGTCACTGGCCGCCTCCTCCGCGCCCCGGTAGCTGCCGTGTTCGTCACGGTCGGCGGGGTCGTACTTCGTGATCCGGTGAACGAAGGCAGGCGGCATGCTACTCCTGGACAAGGTGGAAGGTAGCGCCAGCGTAGGTCCCGAGCCGAACTCGCAGTTCCCAGTTCCGCTACACGGCCCGACAGGTCTTTCTGGTGACCGAAAGACTGCCGAATGAGCGCCTGTGACAAGTCGGATGCCTCGCGTGTGACAACCAGGCTGCCTCGGTCGTCCCCACTCACCAGCTCAGCCGGTCCCGCTGGTGACAACTCCTGAGCTTCGGCTCAACGACATAACCGAGGTAGGCACTCGACTCACTTGGTCGCCATCGTAAGACGGAAGGCCCGGGCCCGGCGCCCGGGCCTTTGTCGTGCGCGAACTTGTATCCCGGCCGCGGCCTGGTCCTCGTCCGGCTTCGGGCAGAGCAGGGCCTGGTCTGTGGCGCTGACGGCCATCCGGGAGCCGACGGGCGCGGCCGCGTCGACGCCGTCGTCCAGGAGATCGTGCTCGATGCAGTCGGCGTCCAGGTGCCAGCCCTCGCGAACCAGCAGCTCCAACTACCGCTCGAACACCTCCGCGCCCTCGGTGAGCCCCAACGCACGCAGACCACACCCAACACCACCAAAGCCATGTAACTGCTGCGCGGCAGCCGGCCATACGCGCCTCAACGACACCGAAAGCCGCCATTAGACGACTCCACCGTCAACGAGCACGCATCTACGTACCGCTCCCAGCACCCGGCGGCCAAAGACGCCGCGCCCTGCACCACGTCACCCACTCTCCGCCCCCGGCAACCCCGGGGGCTTCATGCTGCCCGGAGGACCGACGTGCCGACCTACGAGACCCTGCCGCGCTTCGCCACCGACCTGGACCGCCTCACCCCAGAACAGCGCCACCGCTTCCGCCAGACCGTGGCGGCCTTCGTCGAGGACCTGCGCACCGGTCGCTTCCGCGCCGGCCTGCGAGAAGCACGCGGGTTCGCGGAATCTGGGGAGTGCCCACGCTTGAACCCGAGTGTCGGAGGTGCCAGGGGCGGGCTTTGCGAGCGGGTTCGCAGGGTTGATGGGTGGCACCGTGGACGTCGGGTGCTGATCGCACGCTATGGAGCGCTTGTTACCGCGCTACCATCGCGCAGCCCAGTCGTTGCTTATGGTGTGAACAATTCAACCCGGGCGTCCGCAGGTACCCTTCTGCGTCTCCATGACGTCCGTAAGGCTTATGGCCGGCGCCCGGTATTGCGCGGGGTAAGCCTGGACGTGCCGCGGGGCTGTCTGCTGGGCATCGTCGGCGCGAACGGCGCCGGCAAGAGCACACTGCTGCGCATTTTGGCGGGTCAGGCCGCGGGCGACAGCGGGACGGTCCAGTGCCGAGGGCGGATCGGATACTGCCCGCAGAACACTGTGCTGCACCCGGCATTCACGGTCGCTGAGCACGTGAGGTCCTTCCAGGCCGCCTACCGGCTCGAAAGCTGTGCGCGCGTGAGGGAGCTGCTGGAAGAGCTGGGCTTCGACGAGAGCCCTCGCAGCCGCATGCACACGCTCAGCGGCGGGACACGGCAGAAGCTGAACCTGGCCCTGGGGCTCATGCACGACCCTGAGGTGCTGCTCTTGGATGAGCCGTATCAGGGTTTCGACTGGGAGACCTACCTGCGGTTCTGGGACATCGCTCAGAGGCTGAGGGAGCGGGGCCGGGCGGTCGTGGTCGTCTCCCACCTCGCCTACGACCGCGAGCGTCTGGACGTGCTGCACCGGCTCCAGGACGGCGTTCTGGCCGTCGACCACAGCAGCGCCGCGGGAAGGGTCGCATGAGCCGACGGCAGTCTCCGGTCACCGCGGTGCACGACGACGCCTCCAGTTCAACCGGGCGGACCGGGCCGGTCAGGAACTGCTTCTCCGCACGGGCGGCGCTGCGGATCTGAACGCCCATACGGCAGCCCGCGTCCAGGGGGTGCTGGAGGAGTGCGGCGCCCGCCAAGCGGTGGAAGACCTCCTCCAAGAGCGCCACCACCAGGCCCTGGAACGCCTGAACCGCGCCCACCTGCCTGTCACGGCGGCATTCACGCTGCGCGACCTGATCCAGGCCGTACACAACCGAACCGCATGACAGGCGTGCTCTCGCAGTGACCGTGTCCTGTCACCCGTGCGCACCCCTGGGGCCAGAGTCGGCCTCCCACCGAATTCGTGGAGTGAAAGTGTCAACGACCCAGCACAACCCTGGCCACCTGCCCCGGTCGCAGGACGGCACCCCGACCGCCGCCCGACGCGGCGTCACCGGGCGTGCCGCATGAGGTGGTGGGGGCGGTGTCTGGGGACAACGGTGCGCCACGCTGCGCTGGAGCAGGCCCGCAACCGGCTCGCGCTAGTCCTGGTGCTCTTCTTCGTTCCGCTGTGGCTGACGCTCGCCTACCAGGTCCTGCCCAGCGATCCGGTCCGGTTCTTCCTGCGCGCGGCCGATCAGCCCGTGGCCCTGGGTGCCAACACGGTCAGCCAGTTGTCCGGTGGGCTGCACTCCCTCGGGCTGATCGTCGGGTTCATGATGTTCCTCGCTGCCAGCCGCTCCGCGGAATTCGACCACCGCATGGTGCTCGCCGGCTACCCGCGCATCTGCCTGCTGCTGGCTCGCAGCACCGTACTGCTCCTCACCGCGGCACTGACCGCCTCGTATGCCACGGCATGCGTGTGCTTCTTCTACCGGCCTGAGCGCCTGGACGTCCTGGCGGCGGCGTTCATGGTGGGAGCCCTGACGTACGGGGGCGTCGGGATCCTCCTGGCGGCGCTGCTGCGCAGTGAGCTGGCGGGGATGTTTGCCGTCATCATGCTGAGCTTCATCGATCTGACGCTGCAGAACCCCGTCGCCAACCCTTCTGCGGACAGTCCGCTGCTGAAGTGGCTGCCCGCCTACGGGGCGATGCAGTCCGCCGTGTCCGCGGTCGACCTCACCCACACCCCCTGGCGGCACCTGTTGCTCGGCCTGTGCTGGTCGGCAGGACTGACCGCCGCAGGCCTGGCTGCTTTCACCGCCCGCACCAGCCGGCGCACCATCACACAGAGACTGCTGGGCGGGCGCGCCACCAGGCCCCGCGGCCGCCAGATCGCCCTGCGTCTACTGCACCCGGTCCGCATGTATGTCTACCGCCAAGCCGGTATCCACGACCCCACGGTCCTCACCGGCTACGAAATCTGCCGTCGCCTGATGCACCGGTCGGGTCCGGTAGAAGCAGCTCTCACCAAGCTCCTGCCCGGCCGGCTGCGACCGTTGTTCTGGGCCATGTACGGATACGGCCGGCACATCGACGACCTCTCCGACACCCAGCACCTCGACCGGCAGGAACGAGTCGAACGCGTCAGCCGATTCAGCGGACTACTGGAGGTCGATCTGCGGGCAGGCCACAGCGAAGACCCCCTGCGCGCGGCCCTCGTGCACGCCGTATGGACTTGGGACCTGCCGAGCGACGGAGTAACGGCAGCCAACGCCGTATACCGCCAGGACGCCAAAGGCCAGAGCGCCATCACCTCCTGGGACGACTGGTACACCTACTGGCACACCATCACCTTCCCCTTCGGCGTGAAGCGCCTGATGGCCCTGCTCACCACCCCCGGCTTGGCCTTCACGCCCGACGACGCCCAGGCACTGCGCGTGTGGACCGACGCGCTCAACCTCATCGACGCGCTGCGCGACCTACGGGAAGACGCCGAGGAGGGCTTCGTCAGGCTGCCCGCCGTCGTGCTCGACGAGCACGACGTCAGCCCTGAGGACCTCGCCCACGGCCGGGCGGACGGCCGGTATGCCGACATGGTTCATGCCATGACCGCCCAGGCCCGCCAGTGGCTGGCTCAGGCCGCGACCGTCGGCGCCCAGCACCCACCCCTGGCCGCAGCCCTGCAGACCGTCATCGACCTCCACCTGCTCGAACTGGACCGCATCGACCGCCAACCCCACGCACTGCTGCAGAGCCGCTCCCGGGCTAACCCGGTCCGCTTCCACCTCACGCTGGCCCGCGGCCGACTCCGCACGGCCAGGTCCTGGCACCGCCACACCCAGATCGCTGCCACCCCTCGTGCCACCATCCACCTGCCGCACCCCGCAGAAGGCGACCACGACACAGCGCGCACGCCCCCTCCGCTCCCACCGGTGCCCCACCCCAGTGGTGTCCAGCCGCCCCAACTCCCCGCCCACCTGATCCCCCAACACGTGGCGATCATCATGGACGGCAACGGACGATGGGCCACCCACCAAGGCCAGCCGCGCACCGCCGGCCACAAAGCCGGCCAGCTCGCGGTGCGGGACGTCATCTACGGCGCCCTCGAAATCGGCCTGCCCCACCTCAGCCTGTACACCCTGTCCTCGGAGAACTGGGCACGCCCCGCCGCTGAGATCCAGGCCATCCTGCGCCTGATCAAGGACTGCCTCGTCATGGAAACCGAGGAAGTCTGGCGACGCGACGTCCAGCTGCGCTGGTCCGGCCTCCCCGAAGGACTGCCACCGGACCTGGTGCACGCGCTGCGCCAGACCGAGCACCTCACACGCCACCGCACCGGCCTGACCGTGAACATGTGCATCAACTACGGCGGCCACAGCGAAATCACCCAAGCCGCATGCGAACTCGCCCGTCAAGCGGCCGCGGGGACCATCCAGCCCGACGACATCACCCCCCGCCACCTTGCCGCCCACCTCCACCACCCCGACCTGCCGGACGTGGATCTGCTCATCCGCACCGGCGGCGAACAGCGCACCTCGAACTTCCTGCCCTGGCAGTCGACCTACGCCGAACTCGTCTTCCTCGACACCCTGTGGCCGGACACCGACCGCACCCACCTGTGGCAGGCCATCGACACCTACACCCGCCGCGACCGTCGCTTCGGCACCAACCCCTCCCCACCCACCACCCCCGACGAACAAGCCCGCATCAGGTGATCATGCGTGACCTGTACTGGCCACCCTGTCCTTCGAGGACCTCGACCCCGTCCCGTTCACGGTCGAGGTCCACGGTGACCCCGGAATCATCTGCGCCACGGCCAACGCCCCACTCACGGAATCCCGCTCCAACCCAATCGAGCGTCATCGAGCGCACCCCAGCGCACGACCGCCCCAACCAACCAGCACCGCTGAGCAGACCACGTCACCGACGCCCTTCAACACGAGCAGCCACCCTCGCCCCCGGCCACCGGCCGGGGGTTCGTGCTTCCTGGAAGAGTTCACCGTGCCCACGTACGAGGCCCTGCCCCGCTTCGCCGCCGACCTCGGGTGTGAGTAGTTGCGGTACAGGAAGTGCCGTTGAGATTGATCATGGGTTTGGCCAGCGGCTTCCTGTGGCTGGGGACTACAGGGGGCGGACCCACGTGTGGCCGGCGGTGCGCTCGGCGTCGGGTGCGGTGGGCTTGCCCTGGCGTACGTCGTCGATGAGGTCGAGCACCCAGTTGTCCATCTCGGTCTTGACCTGGTCCCAGAGGGCTTCCGCTCGCGCCGTGTCCATTCCGGCGGGGCAGGTGACCGTTCCGGTGTCCGGGTCCCGCTGCATGCCGTGGGACCCGAGGCGGGTCCGGGCTTGGTCGCTCCGCTCGGACTCGATCATCGGCCAGTCGAACGTCTCGCGCGGGCCGAGGGCGAAGGTGTCGTCGTCGTACGCCGCGAGGACTTCGCGGAGCTGGCCCACGGTCAGAGCCTGGACGGCCGGGGTGTCGGGGTTCTTGGTCACGTGCTGGCCTCCAGCTGCTGGGGAACGGCCCCGGCTGCCCGCAGGTCGCGCAGGTCGGGGATGTGGTTGTAGAGGGTGCCCGGGGAGACGTTCAGGAGCTTGGCGATCGAGGTGATCGAGCGGCCCGGGTCGGGCAGCAGGTCGCGGGCGGCCTTGATGACTTCCTCGGTGGCGACGGTGGGGCGTCCGCCGACCCGGCCGCGGGCGCGGGCGGCGGCCAGGCCCTCGCGGGTGCCCTGGACGATGAGTTCGCGGATGAACTCCGCCAGGGCGGCGGAGACGTGGAAGACGAGCCGTCCGCCGGGGGTCGTCGTGTCGAGGCTCTCGTGCAGCGAGGTGAACCCGATCTCGCGCGTACGGAGTTGGGGTGCCTGTAAGAACCGTGCCACTAGCCGCAAATGACGACACTCCCTACGCTGCGTTTGACGGTATGCATCCGCCGAGACGGCTCGCGTGGGCCGCGCCGTGGGTGGCGGCGCCGCGGGCGGTGGAGCCCATCTCGTGCAGCGGGCGCTGCAGGACCTGGGCGGCGGCCTGAAGGCCGGCGATGGTCAGCCCCCACAACTTGCGGCCTTCCCGCGTCGATCCTTCCGAGACGGTCAGTCCGTGCAGGGCCAGGTCGAGGGCGGCGTTGCGGTGCGGCTTGGTGCGCCAGCCCGGATCACGACGGTGATGGTAGGTCAGGTGCGGGCGGGTCAGGGCTTGGACCTGCTCGCCGGTCGCGACCTTCATCACGCCCAGGACGCGGAGCACGTCCTCGCGCAGCGCGGTCGTCGACCCGTAGGGCCAGCACGTGTTCTTTCCTGCCATCGTCGACTCCCCGACGTTGCGCCGCATGATCAACCACCCAGCATGTCAGTCACCACCGACAACAATCCCGTCCCCTGTGAATGCGTGGTGTCGTGACTGTCAGCGGCGGCGGAACAGGCCACGGGGCCGCAACGTAAGCGGCAACGACAGGAGGGCCGGCCAGTATCCCGCGAACGCGCACCACTTCAACGGCGCGCCCCCCGGCCAGGAGGCAAGAGGGCTTGCCCGGCCCTCGCACGGCCTGCCCTGTGGTGGGCAAGCCGTGCGAGGGCAAGCACGGCTTGCGCCGGCTCGTGGGTCACTGTTCGGGGTATGGCCCAGGCAGTGACTCAGCCCGCCCCACATGGGCGCCTGGCAGGTTGCTCCCACAGGCGGCTGAACCGTTGCCCGGACCGGTGCGCCTTCGGTTGGACTGTAGGTTGTTCGGCCCACATTCGAGGAGCCGGCGTTTTCCCAGGTCAAACCCCCTGGGCAAGCCGTCTACTCACGCCGACACCTCTATTTGGGGCCTAAATAGAGGTTCATCGCCGCCAACGAGGTGCAGGTGTGTGGACCGGCCACGTCTTGGCTCGTCGCCGGCCGTTGAGACAAGCCCTTGGTTCATTCCAAAATTTTGGAATGGGCCGCGCGGGCCCTCCCCCGCTCTGCCTCAGCGGGCCGCACCGCTGCGCAGACTGCGTAGCAGCGGACCGGTACGCGGAACGAAAACGCGCACCAGTGGCCCCTGCAGGAAGTTCGAAAACGCGCACCAGTCGGCCAGCCAGCCGGATCTGCGCACTGCCTGCTGCGCAGACTGCGCAGCGCGCCCGGCAGCGGGTGGAAAAGGCGCACCAGTGGCCTGTACACGCAAGGCTGAAGGCGCACCAGCCGACCGGTGCGCAATGGTTGGCGCCGGTCACTGCGTAGTGTGTGCAGGGTCCGCTGGTGCGCCTTTTCCGTCCCGGCTCAAGGTCTGCGCACCACACCGGACAACAGGCGAAAAGACGTGCCAGTCACTGCGCACCGCAAATCAAAAGCGCTGCACAACGTCCACGGCACGCAGTGCGCAGCTGCACCAGGTCACGCGCGGCCCAACTGCGCACCCCGGCTGGTGCGCCTTTTCCGGCCTGACGTGGCGCTGCGCAGAAGGCCCACCAGTGCCCCTGCAAGCAGATCTGCCGCCCCGGCCGACGCCGACTGGACCTACCGTGCACGGTGCCATGCACAGCCCGAGGGCCAGGAGCCAGGCCAGCGTGTGGCTGCTTGCAGCGGCGGACCTGACGGTGGGAGCCGACTGTGCACGGCGGTGCCTTGCTCATTCATGCAGCCAGGCGCGGTGCGGGCCAGGCCGGCTCCCAGCTAGATTCCGTGCAAACCGCACCAGGGATCTACGCGATCCCCCAACGCGGTATGACCAATGTCCCCGAGAACCTCGCGTGCGCGTGAACTGGCTTCCGGTAACGAGTGGTACCGCCTTCCAGGGCTTCTTCCGCAACGGCTGCAGCCCTGCCCTGAGCTAAGGAGGGCGCCTTCCGGTTACAGGTCGTCCTCCTTTTTCCCTTCCTTCTCTTCGCTCAGATGATTCATGGCGAAGGGCCTCTCCTCCGGGTGAGTAGCCGTGCGGGCTAGTGCCCAGGCGGTGCGTGCATCTATGCCGGGTCCGTATGTGGCTGCCAGGCGCCGGGCGCGCCAAGTGGTCAGCGGTGCCAGCAGCCACCGGGTCAGCGGGAACGTGACGCGTTGGTGTCCTGCGGGGGTTTCATGGTTGGGGTTCACCTGTGCCTCCAGCAGGGCTGGTGTCCGGGGAGGCGCCAGCGGTCTGCTTGAGCGGGCAGTGGGCTTCGGGGCAGTGGGTGTGGTTGCAGGCTCGCAGGTTGGCCAGTGCGAGGCGTGCTTCGATGAGCGCCTGGTCGTCTTGGTCGGGGCTTCCGTAGAGGAAGCGGGCCAGGGCGTCGAGCGGGGTGTGAGCGTTACGTACATCGGTAAGGATGCCGAAGGTGGTGTCGCGATCCAGCCGACCCTCGTGTGCGGATCGGGCCCAACCGAGCAGAACCTGGTGTGCGTGGTCGCGTACGTCTGGCTGTCGTAATGTCTGCATCCAGCCGCTGATCAGGAAGTCCCGGATAGTGGGAGCTACCTGTGCGGCACTCATCAGGCTGTCCAGGACGCTGTGCGCGGGGTCGGTGAGCGCGAGGAAGGCCCGGGAGCCAGCGAGATGTGCGGGGTATTTCTCGAACCAGGTCTCGATCGTCTCCACGACTTGTTTGAGCCCGTCGGCGCTCTTTGCCGCGTGTGCGGTCAGGGCCGTTGCTGCGATGCGGGTGGCCTCGTCGTCGATCGACAGGATGTGCCGTAGTCGGACCAGCGCCATGTGGGGCCATCGCACGCCGTAGCGGCCCTCGCATGCCCACGCGACGACCTTCCGCTGAGGCACGTTCGGCTTTCTCGCCCAGTCCAGGAGCTGTTTGTGTGCGGTGCGGGCGAGCTCTTCGGTATCAGCGGCTCGAGCAATGAGCTTGGTGACGATACGGAGGCGCGCCTCGTCCGGGGAAGTGGTGATCCAGGTGTCCAGGATATTGAAGAAGGGGGGATCAGCCTCTGTGGTGGACAGGTCCAGGAGACGGGACCCGATCTGCTCGGCCCACGCCTTGGCAACCCCGCCGGGGCCGGTGATGCGGGCAAGCCAGTCTCTGGTTTCACCTCGTTCGTCGGCCCAGTGATGCCAGTCCATGCGGATGGCGGCGAGGGCGAGGTCGGGGCGGCTGTGGAAGGCGGCCGTGTCGTTGGAAGTGATGTCGACGCCGACGTCGCGCAGGCGGCGACGGGGACTGCGTCCTTCACGGTAACGGCGCGCGGGCGACTCCTCGCGGAGGCCGAAAACGGTGGCTGCCTTGATGCACAGTTCGAGGGGGGCGCCCTCGAGGTAGGCGGCGGCGAGCAGCATCACTCGGTCCTGCCCGCGAGTGCCCGTGCCGGTGAGCGTCTGCTCCAGGAAGTCCGTCCACAGCAGGACTTCCTCTCGGATCGCGCGGAGCTCCTTGAGTCCCCGCTCGTGTTCCGATGAGTCAGCCGTGTGGGTGTCTCGCAGTTCGACTGCTTTGGCCAGGCGGTCGGGGTCCACGTTGCTCAGACGCCCGGCAATCAGGCAAGCGTCGTTCGGGCTGACGCTGCGGTTGATGAGGTCAGACAGAACGCCGACGGTGCGATCGGGAGCGGCCTGGCGGATGAAGCCGCGTGCCGCGGTGCGCTGAGGGTCCTGTTGCAGCCACGCCGCTTGCGCGTGGCGGCCGGAGTGGGCCAGGTGGTTGCGGGCGACCTGCACAGCATCCGGCCGTACCGCCCCGATTTCGAAGCGGCCGTCGCCGCGCCAGTCGCGCTTGCTGCCGGTTACGACCAGGCAGCCGCCCGCCGTGTGAAGTTCTTCGGCCCACGTGATGAGTACGCCGGCAGCGGCCTCGGACAGGGGCCGCTTGGCCGCGTCGATCAGGTAACCGTGTCCGGCGATCGGCTCGGGCAGGACTTCCCGTTCTGGGACTTCGTCCTCGTCCCAGTCTGCTGCGAGGTCGAAAAGCTGGAGCGGTCTCGCCGGGGTCGAGAGGTGAGTGTGCAGAGCGCGGACTGCTGAGATGCGCCGCCCGGCGCCGCGTTCCCCCACGATGACGGCGAGACCGTGTGCAGCGAGCGCGTTCGCAGCCTGTTGTGGGGTGGGAGTGTGGGCCCAAAGCGGTTCCCGAGCCGCCTCCATTTCACCCCGCGGCACGGGGGTAGCGGGCAGTTTGCGCGTCCCCGTGATGTTGATGTTGCCCGTATTGGAGCCGCCGACCTGGACGGTAGGGCCGGTGTTGCCGAATGCAGACTGTTGAGGAGGGGGTGTGGCGGGGGGCGGAGGCAGGTCGGGCCCGTTCGACGTAGTCACCTTTTCTCCGTGTTCAGGCTGCCGGAGTTGTCCCTGCCGATCTGAATGACCGAGCCGGTGTTGTTCTCCGCTGTCTGATTCACTCCGGTCTGCGGCTCATCCGGCTTGCGGCGCGCCATTTCTGCCAGTTCCTCGGCTGCTTCGGGGAAGTCCTCCACCAGTGTCAGCAGCCGTCGGCTCCACCTGTCCTGCAGCACCGCGCGGTCCGACGTGGCTGCCTGTGCCTGATCGGCGGTGAGCCGGGCAAGCTGGCGTTCTTCCTCCTCTGCGCCCCCGTGCCGGAAAAGCCGGGCCGCCAGGGACCGCATCGATGCCCAGCTGTCCTTGGTCATCTCCGCGACCAGTGCAGTTGCGGCTGCACCCGCCATCACTACCAGTTGCGCCTGCTCAAGCATGGCCTTCACCCCGCTAAAGATCACTACGTGATTGAACGATCACTTTGTGCAAGGAGAAAGGGTCGCAGAGACGCCGATACGCGGGGACAGAGTCGGCGAGAATGACCAAAACCAGATGCCTTGCCGACGTCCACCCGCTGTCGTAGAGGGCCGGAGTTGTCACACCCCAGACAGAGACGCGGCTCTCAGCACCGGTGGAAACCATCGCCCGGGTGTCCACCCCGGCCGGCGCTGGCATGTGCGGAGTTTCTGGCGCTGCTGCGCTCATGGCGACGGCGCCGCATCCCGCTCTGCCAGACAGCGGAGCGCGGGCGACCCGACTGACATGCGACAGCAACCACCGCTAAAGCCTGCGCCCTTACGAGTTGGTGCGTGATAGCGGGGGGGCATGCTCTGCTGGTGAAGGGCACGGTGGATCGTTCAGTTCTGGCACATCCGTTGTTCACGGGGATCTCTTGGGCTCATTTGTCGTCTCTGACAGCGGATGGCCCAGCCATGGGTGGCAGAGGTCGAGCGCCGTCGGCACCAGATGTGGGGCAGTGAGAGAAGGCGAGCGCCGGGGGCTGGTGCCCGTCATCGGCTGGTGTTCGTGGACCGGGTGGTGGCCACGCTCATCCACTTGCGCCACGACCTGCCGCACGCGGTGCTGGCCTTGATGTACGGAGTGGACCGCTCCACTGTCACCCGGGCGGTGGGTGAGGTGCGTGGTCTCCTGGCGGGGCGGGGTTTCGCTGTCCCGGCCTGGACCGGCGTGCGCCTGCGGACGCTGGAGGACGTGTTCGCCTTCGCCCAGACCGAGGGCGTTCGACTGCGCACGAACACGACCGGCAGATCGTGTTCAGGGGCGGACAGGACGAGGTCGGCCTGCGCGCTGCCCCGGCCGGGTGCGGTTTCGCTGCCGGTGATCGGCAGTGGCACCTCGGTCCACATATTCTCCAACTGTCCCAGCCCTTCCGGGAGGGTTTCGACGACGGCCTGGTCCACGGCAGGCAGCAGCGCCGCCTGGTCCTCGTCGGGCTTGGGGCGCAGCAGGGCCTGGACGTGGCGTTAACGGCCATCGCGTGGACCGCGCCGTGCGAGGCGGCGCCGCGGGCGGCGGAGCCCATCTCGTGCAGCGGGCGCTGAAGGACCTGGGCGGCGGCCTGAAGGCCGGCGGTGGTCAGCCCCCACAGCTTGCGGCCCTCCCGCGTGAATCCTTCCGAGACGGTCAACCCGTGCAGGGCCAGGTCGAGGGCGGCGTTGCGGTGCGGCTTGGTACGCCGGCCCGGATCACGGCGGTGGCGGTAGGTCAGGTGCGGGCGGGTCAGCTCCTGGATCTGCTCGCAGGTCGCGACCTTCAGCACACCCAGGACCCGCAGCACGTCCTCACGCAGCGCGGTCGTCGACCCATACGGCCCGCGCGTGTTCTTCCCCGCCATCGGGCACTCCCCCAGTTCTTCCTGACGCATGATCAACCGCCCAGTCTGGCAGCGACCACCGACAACCCGCCCCAGACCCGAAACCCGCCCGGGACGACGCTACCCACGACACGCAGCGACCCATGCCCGGCGCACCCGGATGGCCGCCACCAGTGCACTTCAAGCCGGTGACCTTGGTCAGACCGGGGCTCTGAGAGCGGTGACACGGTTCTCGTACTCGTGGCGGGCCTTGCGCTCGGCAAAGGTCGTGGGGAATCCGTGGCCAGCGTCGAGTGGCTGGCAGCGGGCAAGGAACGAGCGTTGCATGGAGGGGACGGCGGTGACGCGCAGGGTGTAGCCCTGGCCCCGCCGTACAGTGTCCGGCGTTGCGGGCCGCCGCCCCCGGCCGCGACCCGCAGCAACCGCCCACGCGTCCAGCACAGCCCGACCGCCTACCGCCACCACGCTGAACCCGTCCCCCCACCGGCCCTGCACCATCGAACTGACCGAACTCGGCTACCGGCCACGGCCGATGGTGCGGCGGAGCGCTTCCAACGGGTAAGGAACCGTTCGGCTCTTCTGCTGGAATTGGCGGTAGAAGTCACCCATCACCGCGGCGGTCGGCGCGTGACGCATCAGGGTTTTCGCGATGCTCGCTGGAACATCTGAGGGAGGCTGGCCCGCCGCGCAGTCGCGGATGAACGTCCTGCGTTCGTCCGGGTTGTAGCCGTACAGAGCGACAGCCAGCCAGTTCACCAGATGCGTGACGGCGTAGGCCTGGTCGTAGACGCTGTGGTCGGCGAAGAAGCCGGCCTCGTCCGGTGCGAGTTCGAAACGGGAGGAGATCGCGAGGCCGTAGTCGGCGAAGAAGAGGCATCGGCCGTCGGTGAGGACGTTCTCAAAGTGGGCGTCGAAGTGGAGCAGCCCGCGGGCGTTCATGAACGCGATGCCGGCTTGAAGTTCCTTCTCCACCATCGCGCAGGCCCGTTCGGCTTCCTCGGCTCCGGCCTCGACCTGGGTGCCCAGCCAGTCGTGCAGATTCTGCGGGATGTATTCCTGGAACAGCACGATGCTCGCCGAGGAATCCCGCAGTCCCTCGAGTCGACCGCGGAACTCCGCGCCGCCTCCCCAGTAGGCCACTGCGCGTTCCACATCGGCCAGTTCCTCGTGAAGCGGCTGACCTGAGTCCGGCAGTATGCGCCAGTGATACAGCAGAGGGAAACCGTCGTAGTCCCCCGCGAGCACCCAGTTCGTCGTCATCGTGTGTACGGCCAGCTCACGCCAGGCCCCAAACCCTGGGCCGCCGATCCGGCCGACACCGTAGTGGCAGAAGACGGGCAGCCCGAACAGGTTCGCCGTTGAGTGCACGTTCAGCGGCTGTCGTTCCAGGTCGGTCAGCCGGATCTGCTTGACGAAAACCGGCGTTCCCTCGACCTCCAGCAGAACCGTCTGCCCGCCGATACCGGCACCAACAGGTGTGCCAGCGTCCACGACGCCACGCAGCTCCCGATCGCTGTCACGCGCCAACTGCGCGGAAACGACCGCATGAGCGGCCAGACGGGCTCCGCGGGACAGATCAGGACTCGTCACCAAGGCCTCCAGCCGGTCATCCGCCCTATGGGCAGGCAGCCAGAGCGAACATCCGGGCGGGATTTGCGGACCACACTCTCACGCCAGCGGTCACGGTAACCGCGACGCACCCCGTGCCATCAGCCCCCGTGCAACGGTCGTGGTGAGGCCGAGCGAAGACACACTGAGCACCCCTGCCACACCACCAGACCAGAACCCCCTCCCCCTTCAAGACCCCCCAGTGTGGCTGACCCACCAGAGGCGCTCCTACAAGGCCGGCCGGCTCGACCCGGAACGGGGCCGGGAACTGGACGGACTGGGCATGGTGTGGGCCCCGCGCGAGGACGCCTTCGCCGACGGCCTCGCCGCATAGGCGTGGGCGCAGGCGCACGGGCACTTCCTGCCGCCGGCCACCGCGGTCTGGAACGGATACCCGGTGGGGAAGTAGGCCAAGAACATGCGCGACGCCTCCCGCCTCGCAGACCGGATCGCGGCGCGCCGGCCGGCGAGTTGGCGGGTTCCGTCGGCCCCTCACCGCCTCACCGCCTCACCGCCTCACCGCCTCACCGCCTCACCGCCTCACCGCCTCACCGCCTCACCGGGAGCGAACGCGCACGACCGACGCCGACGCGAGCACGGAGACTGGCATACCGCCGCACAACGGCACCTGCTGAACCGCTTCCTCGGACAGCTCCACCACTGTCTCAAAGACCCAGCAGCCTTTCGACAAACAGCAGGCCTTCGCATCGCTCCTTCCAGCGCCTGAATGACCCGCCAACGCGACCGACTTCCTCGACGAGAACTACGGCACTTCGACAGAGCCACGCTGTCGAGCGCGAACTCAATCAGACGGCGTGACCGGAGCCCGCAGCCCGAGCCACTGATCAGCGTCCCAGGCCCGGAACCTCTCCGCTTCGGTGAACCCCAGCTTTGCCGCGAGGCGCATCGAACGGACGTTGGCGGTCTGGGTGGCGAGTACCACCAGCTCACCCGGAAGGATGTCTTCGAGCCAGCCCAGTGCCGCCGCGCACGCCTCGGCGGCATACCCGAATCCCCACGCCCGCGGCAGGAACAGGTAGCCGAGATCGACCTTCCCCACGGCAGTGGGGCAAAGGTGCTCCGTTGCTCTCCTGAGCAGGATCTGGCCGATCATCGCCCCTTCGAGATCGACGACGAAACTCCCGGGCCACCGCCCGGGCACCTCGGGCATCTCGCGCTCAAGCTCATCACGCGGACGGGGGCCACCGAGGTAGGTGTGCACCTTTGACGAGGCGTGCAGCTCGATGAACGCCGCACGGTCCCAGGCCTCGGGCTCACGCAGCACGAGCCTCTCGGTCTTGATCGGTGCAGGCGGCCACGCAACGGGTCCGAGATCATTCATGTTGGCCAGCCAATCAGCGGCCTCAGTGGTGATCAAGACGCGCGGTCCCTCTTGACTTCTCATCCCCCTGAGATGTCTTTGAGGGCCCGGACATGCGAGCCGTCCACGGAGCAGTCGCCCAGGTCCAGGACGCCGGCGCGACGAGGCTCGGTCAACAGGGCGACATGCAGGCGAGGCCAGACGCCGGCCTCGGTCCAGTCCCGCAGCCGACGCCAGGCCGTCACCCCGAGCAGCCCACCGCCTCGGCCGGGACATCGCGCCACGCGACACCGGTCCGCAGTACGAACAGGACGCCAGCCGCGGTCAGGAACACGCAGCCGTCCGGGATGCCGGCGGCGCCGTTCGCGAGCGGGCGGCATCAGCGGAGCCACCCGCTCCCACAGCCCGGTACGGAGGGAACCCGGCCTGCCCGGTTGCCTCGAAACGCGTCGGCCACATCACCTCAAGCGGCCCGCCATGTGGCTCACCGGGCGTCTACGTACTCCAGCCAGAAGTCCTCCAGCGCCGCCAACCCCGTTCTCGGCGCCCACCCGATGCGACGGCCGTGGGAACCCCGGTGCGGCAGTGGGCCGAGAAGAGCGAGACAGATCGACAGATGGTCAAGGTCGACTGAGACGAGCGACCAGATGATTCAGATCGACGGAGACTGGCTCACCTCCAGCGAGACACGACAGCACAGTTGTGCAACACGAGTCGGGAGATTCCTCCCCCGAAGCACGACGGTACTAAGGTAGCGCCATGACCGCTCCATACAGCTCCGATGATCGGGAAAAGGTAGTTGCCAAACTACCGACCGACATCCGCCGTGAACTCAAAGTGCGTGCCGCTGAGTGGACCACCGACATCCAGGACGCCGTGACGGAAGGCGTGACCTCCTGGATCGCCCTGGACAGCCACCCTGCCGTAGACACCAGCGGAGGGATGTCATTCGCGACGTACCTGCCCACCGGGTTGTACGAGCAGTTGAAGGTCGCGAGTAAGGCACGCAAGGTCTCCTATAACCAGGGCATGGCCCAGGCGATCAGGCACTGGCTGGACTCCCACCCTTCCCCACGGCCTGGGACGCCGCGGACCACGGGCGCTCGCCGCCTGGTCTTCGGCAACCAGAAGGGCGGCGTGGGTAAGACGGCAGTGTCCGCCGGGGTCGCCCAAGCGCTCGCGGAGACCGGCCAGAAGGTTCTCCTGATCGACTTCGACCCGCAGGGGCATCTGACCAAGCAGCTCGGGCACGAGCGACTGGAGATCGACTCGGTCAGCCTGGCCAAGCACATGCTCGACGAGAACAAGAACCGCGAGCTCAAAGACCTGTTCGTCCCGATAAAGGGCGGCGACTTCGAGGAGCGGCTGTGGCTGCTGCCCTCCTGCAAGGACGCCTTCCTGTTGGACGCCAAGTTGGCCACCACCCGAGCCGTCCGGATCAAGGAGACCGCCCTGGAGCGGGTGATGGAGGCGGTGGAGCAGGACTTCGACTTCATCGTCATCGACTGTCCCCCGAGCCTGGGCTATGCCATGGACACCGCCCTGTATTACGGACGGACCCGTGAGGGCGAAGAACCCGGCCAGTCCGGGATCGTCATCCCGGTTCAGGCGGAGGACACCTCGGGCGACGCCTACGACATGCTCGCCGAGCAGATGGACGACATGTGCGACGACCTGGACGTGACGATCGAGACGCTCGGCTTCGTCGTCAATCTCTACGACGCACGCAACGGGTACATCGCCACGTCGTCGCTGCAGTCCTGGCAGAGCATGGACGAGCCGGTCCTCGGCATTGTCCCCGAGCTGAAGGAGCAGCGCGAGGCCGTGCGCCGAAAGGAACCGCTGCTGGCGTATGAACCTGAATGTGAGCAGGCCCAGGTCCTGCGCGCGATCGCAAGGAGGATCAAGGGATGAGCGTCGCCGACAAGGTCGGAGCCCCCACGATCAGCCGGCGCCGGCGCAGCGACCGGGGCCAGGCCAAGGCCATCGCGGAAGGGACCATCCCGGACTACGAGCTGGTCAAACTTCGCCTTGAGCAGGTCTCCCCCACTCCCCTGAACCCACGCCGCAACTTCGGCTCCGACGAAGAGATGACGCGCTTCGGCGAGGAATTGCGGGAGGTGCAGCTCGCCGCATGCGTAGCTGTCACTCGTGACGCCTACCTGAAGCTGTGGCCGGAGCACGGGTCGAAGCTCAAGGACGATGCCGAGTACGTGCTCGTCAACGGCGAGCGCCGGTTCCGCAGCGCGGGCCATGTCGGGCTGGAGAAGCTCGACTTCGTCGTCCGGGACGAGCTGGCGTCTTCTCGCGAGGACTTCGTCGACCATCTCCTTGCGGAGAACCTGGACCGCGAAGACTTCGACGTGATCGAACGAGCCCGCGGTGTGGAACAGCTCGTCAACATCTGCGCGGAAGAAGGCGGCGAGAGGGGTGCCCGCAGCCGGGCCGCGAAGCGGCTGGGCAAGGACCGATCCTGGGTCACCAACCAGCTGGCCCTGCTGACCTTGCCGACGGAGATCCAGGCAAGGCTCAGCGCTGGTGAGATCTCGGAACGGGATGGCCGCACTCTGGCACGCCACCTCAAGGAGGATCCAAGCCAGGGGTCAGCCGAACTACTCGCGCACCTCGAGGTCGCCAAGCAGTCCGCGGAAAGGCAGAAGGCGGAAGAGCAGCGTCTTCTGGCTGCCGGGCGCGAGGCGCTGTCACAGGGCGCTTCTGGAGAGTTGTTGTCCGCGGACAACAACTCTCAGGAGCCGACCGGGCCCTCCACGGACTCCGGCTCCGCTTCCACGGGCGGCCCGGCACCGGCCTCCAGTTTGTTGTCCGCGGACAACAACCCCCCCACCGTCCCTGCTCCCTCGTCCCCGTCGGGCGCCGATCACATGGACTCGTCTGCAGACGCAGCAACCGAGCAGGTGGCCATCGACAGGCGCGACGGTGCCTCCGAGAACGTCCCCGTTCCTCGCAGGCAGCAGTCGGAGGCCACCAGCGCCAGCCCGCAGGTGACCACGGGCGTGAAGTTCCCGTACGACAATGCAGCCAAGGCCGCCGGCTTCCTGGACGAGCGTATGGACGACGAACAGTTCCTGAGGCTCGTGGACATCGTCAACGACATTGCCGAGCGGCGGCGAGCTACGGCCGCAGCAACCGCTAAGTAGCAATCCTCTATTAGAGTCGCAGAACGCCTGAAGGCCCGTGCCCTGCCAACAGCAGGCACGGGCCTTCCTGGTGCCAGCTGGCACAGGTGACCCGCTCTCCACCTCGGGCGCAACACCTCGGACGGATGTGAGCCCGCGGGTTTGTTGTCCGCGGACAACAAACCCAGAGAGCATCGGGAACGCAAGAAGGCCCGTGCCCCGCCTGCTGTCCCGTCTCAACGTACCGAGTCCACCGCACTTCGTCTCGACGGATCCAGTCGCCGCAGGCCGGAGCGCCGATATCCCGGGCCCGCTCAGGGAGTAGCTGTCTCCCCAGATGCGTACGGACGAACGTCCCCGGCTCTGGCCGCAGGCAGAGGCAACGGGACAGAGGATCTCGGTTGAGCTCGATGACCCGAGCAGGGACACTCACGTGATCAGCTCCAGCACATCATTTGAACCGATCGAGCGAGGGTGGGACGAGCCCTGGTATCGGGTCCGCATGGAGAACGTCCAGGTGTCGCTCCTGCCTAGCAACGGCGAGGACTTGGACGAGGTCTGCAACGTCGATGTCTTCGTGACTCTGAAGGACGGATCCTGTTGGACCGCGACCGTGTTCACCGTCGCGGAAGTCGAGCGCCTGATGAAGCTCTGGACAGGGACCGATGAGGCCCTCGGGGACCGGTATTTCTGGGTCTCGGATGGCCTGATCGTCAGGGATCCCGGCATCGACAGCATGACCGGCGTGATCGCCGGCCTGATCGAGAACGGCGAGTTCTCCGAGATTTTTCAACGGGTGATCAACGACTGATCGAAGTGCTCGGCCGCCGGAAGCGTCGTGGATGGTCAGGCGACGTCGTTCTCGCGCTCGATAGCCTTGAGGCGGTTCTTGAGCCGGTAGCTGGGGGCGTTGTTGCTGTTCCAGGACCACCGTCGACCGCCTCCCGTCGCCTCTCACCGACCAAGCAGCAGGTCTCAACGCACACAGCTGGCCCTCTTCATCCGTACGCGGGTGGGGACGTTCACCACGTGTACGCCGACAACACCCACCGGCAAGCCAGCCAGGACAGCCCATGAACCCGGTCAGCCTCCAAGTGCACCTGCGTGAGATCGGCGTCCCTCCGCAGCGCGGCAGGACCTCGGCGGTCCGGAAGGCGGCGCACGGCGGGGCTGTCCTACTCGGCCGGCGGACGGAGCATCGGTTCGAAGGCCGCGTCCCCCTCACCCTCGACCGACGGGAGGAAGCCGTCAGGGACGGTGCGGGCGGCCGTGGTGAGGAGGCGGGCCAGGACCTCGGCCTCGGTGGCCGGGGGGAGGCGGAGGGCGGCGAGGAGGCGGTCGCGGACCTCGGGGTGGTCCGGGTTGTCCTCAAGGTAATCGGCGTTGAGCGCGGGGGGACGGAAGCCGGCCAGGGCGTCGTGCCAGGGAGGGAGGACGATGGCCAGGGTCAGGGCCTCCGCGAGGGACTCCGCAATGAGGGAAGCCTGACCCTCGGAGTCGGTGTAGAGGACAGGGCGGACGCGGTCGGAGCCGGCAGGGCCGCAGAGGTAGTGGGTGCCTCCCGCGTTGCAGCCGGCCACGGGCTCCACCGGGAGACCGGCCGGCAGGGCGATCGACTCGATGGGGTCAGTCCGCGTGAGATCGAACTCGCCGTCGCAGGCGAGGTACGCCTCGACCTCGGGGTCGGCGGCGATCCGGCGGAGCAGGGCCTCGTCGGAGAGCGCGGCCGGGTTGAGGCCGCGGGCGGCTTCGAGGGTCAGGGGGTGGCCCGCGAGGACGTGGCGGACGGTGTCGAGGGGGACGGGCCGCCCGTAGTCCTCCTCGAAGTACGCCTGGACGGCCTCGGGGGAGCGGTCGGTGAGGAGGCGGAAGAGGTGCCCGGAGCCGTCCGGGTCCGGGCTGCCCGAGGGGAACTCGATGCCCGAGCCGGTGCGCCAGGCGCTGCCGCCGGCCTCCCACCACAGGCAGGCGGTGACCCGCGGGGCGCCGAGGCCCTCGTCGACAAAGGCCGGATCGTCCAGGAGCGGGCGCAGCGCGGCGGGCACCTCGTCGATGACACCGGGCCAGACCTGTTCGTCGTTCGTGCCGTACGGGCTCATCTCCGACTCGTGGTCGAAGCCGCGGACGAGCACACCGGCCGGGGTGAATAGGACGGAGAAGTCGTCACCCGAGCCGTTGTCCATCAGGGCCGCTTCCGTCCCAGGCCCCCAGGTGGTGGAGAAGGAGTAGCGGGAGAACCGCGGGTCGCGGCAGATCGCCTGGTCCAGCACGGCCAGCGCGCGCAGGTGCGCGCGGAGCTCGGCGGGGTCCGGGAGGAGAGCGGCGGTCGTGTGCACGGTGTCCATGGGCTCATGTAAGCAGCCGGCACTGACATCCAGGGCGGCGGTTCGCTCACACCCGCTCTCTCACTCAGGGAACGAAAAGCCCAGCTCACGCAGGCGGGGCAAGCACGCTGCGAAGCATTGCTCCACAGACGCGGCATCGGTTCGCACAAGGACGTCCTCGCGCAACGGCGCTCCACTGGCGACGAAGGTCCAAGGCTTGCCCCCCTCTGCCATCCGCTCAGCGTCGGCCTTGAACAGCACCGTTACGCCCTGTTCAACCAGTGCTTCCATAATCGCGACGACGTCCACCGGCACTCTCCTCTCCCGAAGCGCTTCGAACGCGCGATCGGACGACCATATTCGCTCCGGGTCGGACCTTAGACACCGCCCGCATGACCCAAAGTGACCGATCGGCCCTTTGAGCTGAATGCGCGACACCTCACCATCGAGCTCACCAGTCCCGAGGCCGTGCAGGGCGGCTACTTCACCTCAACACGCTGAACTTGACAGAGAAGTCGTCACTGACCAGGGCCCTGAACCTGTCGAGCTCCAGAACCTCTGTGGCGGGCCAGGTCCGCGCCCACGTCGACTTGCCCGACCCGGCCGCGCCGATCAGAACCGCTAGCGACGGGTCGGGGATCGTCGTGTCGACGGGCAGAGCGTTGTCCAGGTGGAAGGTCTTCATTCGGCTTCTCCCTGCGGGTCGAGAGCAAGGGCGGCGTAGTAGGTCTGGAGGCCAGCGTTGTCGGTGATGAGCGCGGCGGCCGCGTGCAGCGGGCAGGACATCTCGGGGGCGTGGTCGTCGCCGGGCCGGGTGTGCGCGCGTTCCACGAACGGGCCGACCCGTTCCTGGGAGTCGCCGGGCGTCCAGGGCTGCGGGTTGCGTACGGCGGCGAGCATCGCGCGGAACTGGTCGACGACGGCCTGGTCCTCGGGGGAGAGGGCACCGGGAGCGGTCCCGCAGCGGCGGAAGGTGGGGCGCTTCATCGGGTGGGCTCCTGTTCGGGGTTGCGGTTGGCCGTCGACGGGGCCAGGCTCAGGTAGCGGGCGGCGGTGTTCACGAACTGGTCGTGCGCGACCTTCGCGGCCTCGCGGGCGGCGGTCAGGTCCTCGGTGGTGGCGTACGCGTCCCGGATCGCGTACGTGAGCGTGATCATGCGGTCGGCGGCGGCGCGCACGGCCTGGTCCTCGAAGAGGACGCGGAGCGCGACCTGGGGGCGGGTGACCGCGCTGCGGGTCAGGTGGCTCTCGCCGCGCAGGGCTTCGAGCCGCTTGGGGCCGGCGCCCTTGAGGACGGCGTCGCCGCGCCTCCACATCGTCGTGCGGTGGTCGCTGGCGGCGCAGGCGAGCGCGGTGACGGCCTCCAGGCGGTCGCGTCGGATTGCCTCGCCGTGGCTGACGCGCACCTGCCGTTCGGCGGCGCGCTCCTGGAAGTGGCCGCTGACGATCGCGCCCAGCAGGGTGGCAACGATCGCGAGGGCGGCGGTGATCAGGGTGGCTAACAAGTGGGGTCTCCTCTGGTGTGCTGGGGAGGGGAGAGAACGGGGAAGCGCCGCGCCCCGGCCTTCCGGTCGGGGCGCGGCGCTTGGTGTCGCGTGGCGGTGTCTCAGGAGGTTGTGGCCGCGCGGAGGATGTCGGCGTGGTCGAATGCGAGTCGTTCCGGCAGCGCGTCCAGGGGCCACCAGCGGGCGGTGCGGGCGTCGTCCCCGGCGGCAATCCGGGTGTCGGCGGGGACGACGGCGAGGTAGGCGTCGGTGCTGTACCTGCCGCGCGGGTCGCGGCCCGGCTGGTTCCAGGTGCCGATCTCGCGCAGCTGGTTGGGGTCGACGCGGACCCCGGTCTCCTCCAGGAGTTCCCGGGCGGCCGCCATGCGGCTGGTCTCCCCCTCGTCCTGGTGGCCTCCCGGCAAGGCCCAGGCGCCCTCGAACGGCGGCCAGTCGCGCTCGATCAGCAGGACGTTGCCGTCGGGAGTCAGGGCGACCACGTCGGCGGTGTAGCGAGTGGTCTCGGTCTCGGTCATGTGTGCCTCTCGGTGAAGTGGTGGATCAGTGGGTGGTGTCGGTGACCACGAGGAACTGGTCGGTGCGCAGGTCCATCACGACGTGTGCGTCGAGGCCCTGATCGCGCTGGGCGGCGGCGTATTCGTCGGCGGGCCAGGAGCTGCGGGGGTGGCCGACGGGGAAGCGCTCCAGGACGGTGCGGGCGGGCGCGGTGGTGACCATCAGGCGTCACCGCCGTTCACGCGCTGGTCGGTGTCGATGAGGGTGGCGATGGCGTCGGGGTTGTCGGCCAGGCCGGCCCACCGGCCGCTCGCGGTAAAGACGGGGACCTGGCCACTCTCTCCGTCGAAAATGACGACGTAGTCGGCGTACCGGTCGAGGACCATGTCGCTCAGGACCGGGATGAGTCCGGTGTCCAGGACCTCCAGGATGCCGACGGTGAGCCGGGCGCTCTTCCCGGCTGCCGGAGGCTGGGCCAGAGTGCCGGTGACGCGCAGCAGGTCTCCGGGCTGTATGCCGTTCAGGAGCTCGCGGGTGATCCGGGGGTCGTCGCTGGTGCAGGTGATGACGGTGTCGGGGGTGTCGTCGACGACGACGTTGGCGACGGGTACGGCGTCGATGTCGAGGTCGGCGGGTTGGATGATCAGGTCGAAGGCGGCGGTGCCGTTCGGCCCGGGGGCGGGTATCGCGTCGACCCAGCCGTCGACGGTGCAGTGCTGGGTGTGCATCAGCGGGCCTCCGCCAGGGTGTCGGTGGGGCCGGGAGCGTGGGTGGTGAGTTGGGTGAGGGCTTGTTGCAGCAGCTCGCGGTTGTGCTGTTGCCGGTCGGGGGTGAGCGGCTCGCGCCAGGGCTGGTAGGGGTGGGACCAAAGGGGGTGCACCTGCGGGACCGGGCTGGAGTCGGGTTCCGGCGGGCGCGTGGCGCGTTGGCGGGCGCGTGCGTCGGCTCGGGCGATGACGTTGACCCAGTCGGGCCCGAGGCGATCCTCCAGGCGGTGGCGCAGCTGAGTGCGCTGGCGGGGTGTGGTGGCCGCCCATATGCCGATGCGGATGAGGTCGGCGTGGGCCAGGGCCCACTTCAGGCAGTCGGCCGCGATGGGGCAGGTGGAGCAGGCCTGTTTGGCCCGCTCGATGTCCTTGCGCGCGGCCGGGTTGTCGGTCCGTTCGTGGGCGAACCAGACCGGGTTGGTGCGGCAGGCCAGGGGCGTGGTGGAGTGCGGGAAGGGGATGCGCGGGGCGTTGTGGGATGTCATCGGGTCACCGCCCTGCGGCGGGCGCTAGCGGTCAGGCGGGTGCGCAGGGCGGCCGGGATCGTCCTGCGCTGGCGGGCCAGGGCGCGCGCGGTGGTGCGGGCACGGGCCAGTTCGCAGGGCCGGCACGGGTCCTCGCCGCGGGCCTCGTAGCAGTCGTGGCCCTCACAAGTGCCGTGCGGGGCGGTGACGTTGTGCCGGGCGGCCAGCCGGTACAGGGCGCCGAGGTCGATGTCGGTGCGGGTGTGGATGGTGCGCTGGGTGTAGCCGTCGCGCAGCAGAGTCAGGGCGACGGCCTCGCCGGCGGTGAGCGCCGACGGACCGGTGATGGCGGAGGTCGCCATAGTTGGGTTCCTTCCGTGCATACGCAGGGGCGGGCACCGGCCGGTGGCCGGTGCCCGCGAAAAACGGGGGAGGGGTCAGGCGTGGGTGTTGTCGCGCCGGCGCTTGGCCTGGACGTCGGAGGCGAACCGCCCGAGACGGGCCTCGACAGGGTTCGCCGCGATCCACCCTTCGGCGCAGGTCTTGTGCACCGCCTCATTGGCGTGGGAGCGCATCGGCGTCGGCCTGTCGCACAACACGCAGGGGCGGTCCTGCCAGTGGTCGAAGTGCCGGCTGTCGCGTCATTCCAGGAGCGCGCCGGGAGCCGGGATCAGGCCCGGCTCGAACGACGGCTTCTTCATGCTCCGGCTGGTCACGGCCGGAAGTCGGGCAGCTGCTGGAGCACCTGGGCAACCAGGTCCTTGCTGGGCTTCCAGGGCCCGAGCCGACCGCGGACGGGGACCGGCAGCGCGAGCTCCTGGACATCGGCGAGCTCCAGGTGCCACTGGCCGGGCTCCGACCATGGCCCGCAGGGCGGCGCCCCGTCCGGGTCCTGGTGGCAACCGGTCAGCCGGGCGACACCGATCACGGCGCCGGTCGGCAGGTCGCGGCCGCGGATCGCGCGGGCGACCAGCGGCAGGCGCAGGGCAGGCCGGTCGGTCTGGACACCGGCGTGCAACAGGAGCCAGCCGCGCCAAAACCAGGGTTGCGGGCGGTTCTCGATCGGCTTGGCCCCGGCGGCGATGGCGGTGGCCCACGGCTGCCGGATGCTGATGCCGCGGATCCAGTCGCCCGCCGGCGAAAGGGGTCCAGTGCTCATGCCGCTCGCCCCCACACGGCCGTGCCCGGACGCCCGGCACGACGGCCGTTGACCGTCGCCACCGTGGTGTGCGCGGGCGATGCGACGACCGCACGACCCGAGTGCTTGCCGCCGTACAGCGCGGCGTCGGCGGCCCGTTGCAACAGGCTCAGGTCGTGGGAGCCGACCGAGGCCGGGGTCGCGGCGCCAACCGAGGCGGCCACGTCGACGGCGCGCCCGTCCTCGAGGACGACGGGCGTGTGCAGCATGCGGACCAACTGCGCGAGGCGCTGCTCCAGTCGGCTGGCGGGCAGCTCCAGGACGACGCCGAACTCATCGCCTCCGAGCCGGCCGATGGACGCGCGCGGGCCCGCCCACGCGGTGAGGCGGACTCCGAACGCGGCGAGGACCGTGTCCCCGGCCTCGTGGCCCATGCCGTCATTGATCTGCTTGAAATGGTCGGCGTCGACCATGACCACGGTCACCTTGTCGCCGTGGCGGGCCAGGAGCCGGCGGCCGCGGGCGGTATAGGCGTCACGGCGCAACAGGCCGGTCAGCGGGTCCCTGTCCTTAGCGGCGTTCTGCTTGATCAGTACGGTCGCGTGGACCGCCCAGCCGGTCAGAGGGAGAGCGGCGGTCGTCAGTAAGAGCGTGCGCTGCCCGATCCGGGCCTGAAAGCGCAGGAGGGAGGACATACTTGGGTTCTCCGTCTCGTCTCGTACGGATGGATGGGCCCGGGGCAGTCGTCAGCCGGTCAAGCAGGGCGGCTGTCCCGGGGCGGAGCTACTGCGTACTAGGACGCCGTCGGCGGGATTCGCCTGCTGCCTACGGGGCCTGGGTGGCGAGGGTGTCGTCGATGACGATCTCGGGGGCCGGGTCGGCGCTGGAGCGTGCCTTTGTGGCCTTGTCGATCGCGGTAGTGAGGGCGTCGTAGACGCGGCCGGAGACAGCTTCTTGATCGGGCCGCTGGGCGCCGTCCCAGCCGGGGTGGGCGTCGCGGTCCAGCTGGTTGTAGTAGGTGACGAGCTGGGCGCCGGTGAGGGTGACGCGGACCATGCCCCGCCTGCCTCGTTCACCGTCGGCGGGCGTCGTGGTCACCTTCTTCAGGTCGTCGGGGCGGGTGTCCGTCCACATGTCCTTGTTGCAGACGATGGACACAGGTCCGATACCGGCGGCCTTCTTCGTCCGGCTCTCGTGGTGGGCGGGGGACTGGGTGCCCGCCCCGCACGCGGTGAGCGTCACCGCGAGGATCAGGGCAGCGACGGTGACAGGGGCGGTGCGGCGTATGGGGTGCACGGAGTGATGCCTCCAGAAGTCCGGGTCACGAGGGCGGGTGCGAGCTGGAGTGGCGCCAAGGTCAGGAGGCGCCGGGGGTTGTTGCTGTGGCGGTGGCGATGGCGCATTCGGCGAGCGTGACGACCAGGTCGTGGCCCGTGTCGACGGCTGTTTCCAGGCGCACGATGAGCGCGGGATCCAGCCGCCGGTCGCGGGCGCCGTGCAGGACGGCCTCGAGGTAGAGGACGTCGGCCAGGACGTCGCCGCGCGCGTTGATGACGCCGGGCTGGAGGTGCAGCTCGGTCTGGTTGAGCCGGGCAGCGCTCGCGCGTTCGTGAATGGCCTCGCTGTAGGCGCGTTCGGTCTGCTCATGCAGCACGGCGGCGATGTCGTCGGCGCCGCGCAGGGCCATGTGCTCGCCGTTGCTGGTGGGGGTCAGGACCTCGTCTAGCAGCGACAGTGGGCTGTCGGGGACCGCGGGGGTCTGGGTCGGCTTGCGCCGGCCGAAGAAAGGGATACGCATCGTTCTCTCCTTTGCCAGGGCTGCCGTCGGACCGGTGTGGTCCGGCGGGCACCACACGGCCCCGCCCTCCACCGCACAGTTGGCGGGGAGGGCGGGGCCGATGGTGCTCGCCGGATCAGACCGTGGCGGGCCGGGAGTCGGGCAGGCTGGCGCAGTCGTAGGGGTTGCCGTGCGGCATCCGGACGGGCTGATGCTGGCAGTCGGCGAGGATGCCGAGCAGATCCATGTCGCCGTCCAGGAGCAGGTCGACGTAGCCGCGTTCACACGCGCAGGGGATCAGCAGCCGCAGTTCCTCGTCGTCGCTCGCGCTGGTGCCGGTGTGGACCAGCCACAGACCTTGCCCGATGTGGGCGCTCGCAGCCGGTGCGAGGCGGTGCTCGGAGACGGCCGGGTGTCCGCGCCAGTCGTCCTCGTCGACCACGAGCCGCAGCGTGTCGGGGTAGCGCTCGTAGATGTGCGCGGCGGCGGCCGCGGCGGCGTTCTCGCCCTGCTCCGCCTGCTGATCGGCGAGGCGCTCGCCGACCAGGGACAGCAGCTGCTCCAGCGGTGAGTCAGTTATGTCGACGGTGTGCATCGGTTCTCCGAATCTCATGAAGCGAGTGGGGCGGGTGGGCTGCGTGGCGAACTGGCGGTCAGTCCTGCAGGCGGCAGGCGTAGTAGCTGGTGTAGACGTGGTCGCCGTAGTCGCTGCGGGAGACGGGGAGGATGTCCGGCTGGTCGGTGGCGAGCTGCTGGAGCGCGTCCACGATCCAGTCCTTGGACCGTTGGAGCGCGAGGCGGCTAAAATCCAGTTCGCTCAACCAGAGCTGGACGTCCTCCTTGCGGCTGCGACGGCCGCGCGCCCAGGAGTGCAGGCGCTCGCGCACGGTGTCGTCGTCCGGGCGGGCCGGGATCGCGCGGGGCAGCGCGCGGCACGCCGTGGCGTGCGTGTTCGCCGCCTTCGCCGCGTCGGTGAGGCTGTAGCACGTGCGGTAGGTGCTGTCCGTGTCTCTTGCGGAGGCGTAGTGGCAGCCCAGGCACGCGACGAAGCATGCGCCTCCTTCGCTGTCGAGGCAGTACACGAGGACGATTGCCTGCGACTGGTTGTAGTACCGCTCGCGGACGCTGACGCCCTCGGGCTGCCAGGTCTCGCCCGTCTGCGGACACGGCTCGGGTACGCACGCGGCAGTAGGAACGGGGGAGGGGCGGCGGGTGAAGAAGGTGAGGGCCACGGTGGCTCCTTGTCGGGGTTGATGCACGACTGTGCGCCGGGCGGCGGGGGCCGCCACGGCATGGAGGTGTGGGGACGCTGGCGGGTGCTCAACCGGCGGCCGCGAGGACCGCCGGAGCCGGCCGGTTCGCGGCCGGGACGGGCGAGATGCGGGACGGGGTGGGCGGGATGCGGGAGGGGGTGGGGTCGTGCATGACCGTGTCGGGGCTGGGGATGTAGCCGCCCTCGCACGCGTCGCAGTGACCCAAGGTCCGCAACGGCAAGCACGCAAAATATCGGCGCCTACAGACCTGACAGGTCTGCCGCTTGGCCATGGCCGCATCAAGCACCGCCTCTTGGGCCAGCGTCGGCGTCCTCTTGGGCAGCGCGAGCTCGATCCGGTACAGCCACGCGGTGCGCCGGCCACCTCGCCAGGACAGCGGCGCGGGCACCGGCTCCTGGCCGCCGGGGACGCAGGCCGAGCGCGCGCAGCTGGTGGCGAGTGGCGAGGCCGGTCGCGGGGATGGGTCCGTCGCCGCGGACGGCGGCCAGGACGGCGGCGGCGTTCGGGGCCTGCAGCCAGCCGAAGGTGTACGGGGTGCCGTCGTCGTGGACGTCGACGTCGACCAGGTCCTCGTCCCGGTCGGTGTCGCTCATCGGGGGTTCCGGCGGGCGGGGAGGCTCGGGGCGGGCTGGTGCGGGTAGCGGGGGCCGGGGCGCTGCGGGCGCGGCCGGCCGATGCGGAGGCGCGGGCGCGGGATGAGCACGTTCGGTTCCTCCAAAGCTCGGTGCACAGCGCTGCGCCCCCGCCGACAGCAGCGTCGGCGGGGGCGCAGCGGGGTGACGGGTCAGGCGGGCGTGTGCGTGCGGTGCGCGCCGGTCGTCGTCGGGGCCGGCGTGGTGTGGCTCGGGCGCGGGTGCTGGGGCTGCGGGTCAGCGGCGCCGTGCAGGTGGGTGCCGATCAGGTAGCCGATCAGCAGTCCGAGCACGCCGTAGACCTTGTGCCGGTTCGCCCGCCACCAGGTGGGCGGGGTCGGCTCCGTCAGCACGCCTATGACGGCCACGTGTTCTCCATTCGGTCGGGGACAGGTCGGGTGGTGCGTGAGGCCGGTCGGCCTGTCCGGTCCTCGCCCGGCCCCCGCGGCTGCGGGGCGGGGCGAGGACCAGGCGGAGCGACCGGGGGTGTCAGCGCTGCGAGCCGGGACGCTGCACCGTGCTGCGCAGCGCCTCGAACGGGCTGGAGCCCTTTTGGCTGGGCAGGTGCAGTTACGGCTTGATCGTCGGGTTGTTGACGATGCGGACGCTGGGCAGCAGCCGCAGGCCGCGCAGCGCGAACAGGGAGGCGAGTCCCCAGGCGAGGACGGCGACGGCGACGGCGAGGGTGCGGTTGACGGACGGGACGGTGACCCAGATCGCAGCCGCCGACGCGGCGCCCCATGCCGTCCAGACCAGGCGGGCGATGGTGGAGCCCGTGAACCCGCCGATCAGTCCGTACAGGCCGCCGACCTGCCACAGCGTGTAGAGGGTGGAGCCGGACACTGCCATCCCGACTGAGTGCTGGGCGAGGTAGATGCGGATGGGGTTGTCGATCACTGTCCACACGCCGGAGGACGTGTCCGTGCCGATGTCGACGGTGGGCGCGGCGGCCAGGAGGTCACCGACGGCGTGGCCGATCGCGCTGCCGGCCGCCTCCGCGAGCAGGACGACGACGGAGAGCCCGGCGAGGATGAGCAGGGCCTTGAGCCAGTGGGCCATGTCCGCGCCACGGCGCGGGGCAGTGCGGATGTCCTGCCACAGGCCGTGCAGGACACCGCCGTCCGTCCAGGCCTGCTCCCACATGCGCCGCGAGCGCGCCGTGAGGTCGGCCAACGGCGACGGCCTGGCCGCCCGCTTCGTCGTCGTGCGCTGTTCGTCGTTGGTCTGCGGCTGGGGGAAGTCGGGGTGCTGAGGCACAAATGGCTCCTTCGAAACGGTGCGGTGACGGTGTGGGATGGGCGGGCCGGATGGCCTGGCCCGCAACCGCGCCGATGGCTGGGGCGGGGACGAGGCAGGTGATCCGGAGCAGCGCGGTGAGGTGCACGGTGGTCACAGGCCGCGTACGTCGGCGCGGCGGGCGGCGACGTCGACCAGGCGCAGCGGCGTGTGGGCGCTGGCCCAGGCGTCGTTGAAAGCGGGGATGGTATCGACGTCGTCGCCGAACTCGGCGCGGATCGCGCCCAGGACGATGTCGGCCGCGGTCTGCTCCAGGCCGCGGTCGCCGCGGGAGGCGGCGCGGAGGGCTCCGAGGATGCAGCGTGCGCCGTCGGTGTCGGTGAGGGTGCCGGTGCACCAGCCGTCGGTCTGCAGGAGCTGGTATGCGCGGTACAGGAGGCCGGCGACCCGTGTGCGGGCCGGATCGGGGGTCAGGTGTGGGGTGAGTGGCACGGTGACGACGTCGGCCAGGGCCAGCGGGCCGGTGTCGATGTGGGCGGTGTTGACCTCGTAGGCGACGGCGGCCTCGTCCAGGCGGGCGGTCATCGCGGTGTTGATGAGGGCGAGGCGTTCCTCGAGGGACAGCGGCGCAGCCGGCGTCGCGGCCGCGGCGCGGGGCGGGGAAGTGGGGGCAGCGCTGGTGGCCGGGATGGGGGTGGGTGCGTGCATCGGATCTCCATGCGGGCACGGGCAGGGCACGAGTCCCGCGACGGGGCCCGTGTCGTGACAGTGCGAGTGGGAGGCATGCCGTGGCGGTGGTCGTCTCCGTAACCAACTGACCTGCCCCATCAGGATGTTGTGGTGGGCCGTAGGAGCGGGCAGCCTGGAAGGGCGCTTAAGGAGGCGAAGGATGAACTTCGTGTTCGTGTGCTACTGGTGCGACGAAGAGTGCGTGGTGTTCTGCCGCAGGGCGGGCTTTTGGGGCAACCGGTTCGAGGACCCCGAGGTGTTCGACTGCTGGAACTGCGACGGGGCCAACACGACGCCGTACCCGCCCTGGACACCCGCCTGAGCAGCTGCCGACGCCCCAGGGGTCTACAGGCCGGAGATGAGGCCGGCCAGCGAGGCGAGGAATGAGTTGATCGCGGGGGCGGCGCCGGTGCTGGCCAGCGCGAACCCGAACAGAGCACACGCGATGGCACCGCCGGTCCGGACGCTGCCGGTGCGCAGCAGGATGACGACGATGACGGCCAGGAGCAGGGTGAGGGACAGGGACACGGCCATGGAGCTGGGTTCTCCTTCGGATGTGGGGCAGCCCGGCCGCTCGCAGGTGAGCGGCCGGGCTGCGGTGTAGGTGGGGTGGGTCAGGCGTCGGTCAGGGCCCGCATGGCGTCGAGGGCCTGGCGGGCGGAGGCGATCTGAGGGGCGCGCTTGCCGCCGCTCTTGCCCCGGCCCTTGCGCGGCCGGCCGCCTGCGTTCCCGCTGTCGTCGTCCTCGTCGTCGGGCTCGGGCCAGAACTCGCCGGGCCGCGGCTCGGGTTCACTCCAGTCGAACCACAGGCCGCGCGCTTCGAGCTCGCTGATCTCGTAGTCGGTGAGCCCGTACACCTCGTCAGGGAAGAGGCCGGCGAGGTCTTCGTCGAAGTCGACGTAGAGGGCCTTCATGAGCATGGGGCGGCCGTTGTCGAGGACGACGATGGCGACACCGCCGGTGGAGACGCCGGTCTCGGGCTCGGCCTCGCCGGCCATGGCTCGCTCGATGGCGGAGCCTTCCACGGGCGCGTAGCGGGTGGGGATGGAGGGGATGTCGTAGACGTTCTCCATGGTGCCCTCGGCCGCCTTGCGGGTCGCTGATGGCGAGCCCATGTTGAAGATCACGGGCCTGCTGTTCTGCTTGAGGTTGTCCTTCATCTTCGTGGAGAAGCCCTCATGCGCGAACGGGGACTGCCCGGCCGGGTTGAAGCCGATGCCAGCCTTGAGGCTCATCACGGTCAGGGCGTCGGCGTCGGTCTGGATGAACTCCCCGTACTCGGCATCGGCCGTCGCGGACATGAACTCGTCCGTGTAGACGTTGAGCTGACGGTAGGGGCAGCGGGGATCGCCGGGCTTGTAGTCGTGGGGCTTGCCGTCGTGCGGCCAGGGCATGTTCGCCCGGATCTCACACAGGGCGATGGCCGCGCGGAGCTGGCGAGCCATGTAGAGGGCACCGACGCCCTGGCAGTCGATGTGCTCGCCCAGCGCGGTCGTCTTCTCGTCCTTCATGTAGCTGGACAGCCACACGATCTGTCCGGCGTTGGACTCGGCGATCATCGTGACCGCGAAGAACTGGGTCTTGCCGCCTCGGGTGACCCCGAGGACCAGGCCGTGCTTGGCGGCGTTCTTGTCGTGCTGGAACACGAAGTTCGTCACCGGCTGACCCGTGATGCTGAACCCGGCCACGTACCGCCCGCTCTTCGCATCCGGGGTGAGCAGCTCGCGGGTGGCCTTGAACGTCGGCGACAGCGGCGGCCGGTCAAAGACGCTGATCAGGAACTCGGCTCCTTCGACCATGAGGAACGCGCGGCTGTCGTCCTCCGGCAGGCCCAGCTCTCGCAGGACCTTCATCAGGTCGATGCGGGGCAGGTCGCCCGAGTCGGCGGCACGGCCGCGGTAGAAGGTGACACCTCGCTGGTCGTCCCGGGCTTCGTCGGTGAGTTCGGTGCCGGGGGCGCCGCCGCGCGGGCCGGCGATCCGGTCGGTCCACTTCTCCTGCGCGGTCGGGTTCTGCCGGCGCCGCTTGGCCGCCTCCGGGGTGATCTGGACTTCCGCCCAGCCGGGTCCGGCCTGGCGGCCCTTCATCTGCACGACTGGACCGATGTGGATGACGCCCGGATCGTCGTCGACGCCGACCGCGGCGGCCACGGCCGCGGTGGTCAGCCCGGTGATGGGGCGGCCGGGTTCGGCTGCACCCAGCAGCACGGTCAGGTCGTGGGTGCGGCCCGGGTGGCGCTCGGCCTTGACGACGACGGTGCGGGCGGGCATCCCAGCGCGCTCCCACATCTGCTGCATGCCCCAGGTCAGCGCATCCCCACCGTGATCGACCGGAGCGGGCGCAGCAGGGGCTTCCTGCAGCTGCAGGGTGGTGAGCGGGGCGGCGAGGGCGGGGCGGTGGTGGCGGCGGGCGTGGCGGGACATCGGCATGACCAGCCAGCCGGCCGCCGTGAAGACGGCGGCCGCGGTCACATCGCAGTACCAGGGGCCGTAGCCGGGGGTGTAGCTGGCGGCGACGTCGATGGCGGCCGCCAGGGGGAGGGGCAGCCAGCGCAGGATTTTGCGGCCGCGCCCCTCCAGGGACTTGCTGGCGGCGGCGATCCCGCCGACGCCGATGACACCGGCTGCGGCGATCGAGGTGGTGACCGGGCCGCCGGGGTCGAGGTTGGGGGCTGCGGCCAGCACCGGCGCGGCCAGGGTGTACGCGAGACGTTCTAGCGCAGCAGCGCGCGGCATGGACACAGCAGGCTCCTTCACGGTCATAAGAGGCGGGTGGGGGAGGAAGCGGGGGAGAGACGAAGAGCCGGAGGCGACCCTCGGGGGTATGAGGGCCGCCTCGGGCGCGGTGGGGCTGACGGTGCTGGCGGGGGTTACTCCTCGAAGACGCCGGGCTTGGGCGTCTTGTGGCGGCGGCCGCTGCGCACGGCGTCCAGCGGCCCGTACTTCTTCGCGTGCCGCTGGCGCACCAGGCGGGTCTCCTCGGCCATGTCGAGTGCGCCTTGTTCGAGCTGCCTGACCTGTCCGGCGGCGCCGACCAGGGCGGTGCTGACGAGGCTGGTCAGTTCGATGAACTCGCCGTCGAAGTCGGCGTTCTCGATCGCGGTGACCGTGCTGTCGCAGCGCTTGGCGTTGCCCATCATCGAGGCGCGTACCGATCCCAGTTCGGTGGCGCCGTCGTCCAGCATCTTCATCAGCACGTTCAGCTTGGTCTGCAGCGCGCTGTAGCTGTTGTCGTCGGAGGCCGCGCCGGTCCCGACGGGGGTGATGTCGCTCATGTGCGTGTCCGTCCTGTTCGTTACGCGTGGTGGGCGGCGGCGGAGGCGTGCTTGAGGCCGCCGTCCTGCTTGGCGGCCATGTCCTGGCCGTAGACCCGGGCGACGCGGGAGCCGGCGAGCTTGGCGGCCTCCGCCGCGTCCGCGCACTCCGCGGCGCACCGCTCCGCGATCTGCTTCATGTCGCCCGCCCGGTCGGCCAGGCCGGAGAGCATGTCGGTGATCTCGCTGTCGACGTTGTGGTCGTCGGCGAGGTCGGCGGCGATCTCCTCCAGTGTTTCGGCGGCCTGCGTCATGACCTGGGTGAGCGCCTCGGAGCGCTCGCCGTCCATGGCGGCGGTGACCGCGATCGACGCCATCTCCATCAGGTACTCGCCGAAGGTGATGTCACTGGCGTGCTTGGCGGCCAGGCCGCTCTGCCCGCTGCGGGCGGGTGCCACCTGCGTATCGGCCACGGGTTCCTCCTTGCTTGGGCCCGGCCGGGACGTGCCCGGCCGGGTGGGTGTTTCGGGTGCGGGCGCATCGCCCTCGCTCGTACCGGGAACGTCGCCCTCACTGCTGCGCGGCAGCGCAGCCGGTGGACTCGGCTCAGGCCCGGAGGGCGGGGCAGGGGTGCTGTTCGCCCTCGGGACGCCGAACTCGGTGGTGATGCCGACCGCCTCCGGCGGCACGGTGTTCCTCGAGGCGGCCTCGGACTCGTTCTTCTCGCGTTCCTTTTGCGCGCGCTCGGCTCGTTCACGGGCCTCCCGCCGGGCGGCGAGGTAGTCCTTGTAGTCCTTGAGCGATGATTTGAGCCGGTGCCGGAAGCTGCGGCGGTCGAACTCGGTGTCCTTGAGCAGCTGGTTGAGGTGAGCGTCGATCGCCTCGTCCGTCCAGTCCCGCCACATCGCCAGCAGGCGGGCCCTGTTATTGATCCACCAGGTGGTGAACCGCTGCTCCAGCCGGTCCTTTTCGCGCGCCAGGTCTTCCTCGTACGCCCGGGCCTCGTCGCGCGCCCGGGCCTCGTCGGCTGCCCGCTTCCTCCTGTCCTTGGCACTGGATTTGGACGACCCCGCGGTGCCGTCCGGGCGGCCGCCTTCCCCGGGACGCTTCGCCTTCTCCTCAGCACCCGGGGGCGTCCTGGGCTTCTTGGTGAGGTCGGGCTTCTCTGTGCCGGGTGGCGTGGAGGCGCCGTCCTTGGGCCCATCCGCGATCGTCGTGCTGGTGTTGACCGGGGCGGCCGGGGGTGGTGTCTTCCAGGGCCGGTCACCCGGCTTGTGCGGATCGATGACCGGCCCGCTCAGCCCGGGCTTTCCCTTGCCGCCGGCCGGTGCGGTCGTGCTGGCCGGCGCCTTCTTGTCTCCGGGCCTGGCCGTATCGCTCTTGCCCGGCCTCGGGGTGCGGCCGCCGTCCTTCCAGGGCCGGTCGCCTGGCTTGTGCGGGTCGATCGTGCGGGGCAGCTTGTTGACCGGCCAGCGGTCCGCCCCACCCGACGGCTTGGCCGGGCTCGGTTTGTTGGCCGGTTTGTCCTTCCACGGACCGACGGGCTTGTCCGCACCAGGCAACTTCTTCGCCGCGCCACCGCCACCGTTGTTCCGCCAGGGCCGGTTGCCGGGCTTGTGCGGATCCACCGTCCGGTGCGGGGCAGGGCGCTGACTGCCACCGCTGCCACCGCCACCGTTGTTGCGGTTCTTCGGCGGCCCGTCACCGCGACTCTTCTGCGAGCCTCCCGCACCACCCTGAGAGCCCCGAGACCCGCTCTGCGGGCCCTTTGTCGCCCCGCCCCCTGAACGGCCGCCAGAGCCGCCCCCAAGGCCCTTCCCGGGCGTCTGCGCGCGGGACTTGTCGGTGGAAGTCGGCTTGACGGAACCGCTGTTGGAGCGGGACGGCGTGTTGCGCCCGCCGCCCAGACCACCGCCGGAGCCACCGCGCCCGGAGCCGGAACCCGGCCCCTTGCCGCCCCCGGACGATCCGCCGCCCGGGCCGCGGCCGCCACCGCGCCCCCCACCCAGACCGCCACCGCGTCCGCCCCCGGATCCGCCCCGGCCCTTGTCCGCGCCGAACCCGGACGAGGAGCCGCCGCGGGCGCCGGCCTTGTCGGTGCGCGCCTTGACGTGGGCCTGACGCAGCTTGTTCTGCGCCTCCATCATTCCGGTCTCAGCGGCGGTCTGGGACTCCATCAGGGCGACTTTCCGCGCAATTTCCGCTTCCCGCCATGGCGCTTCGGCGTCGAGCCGGGCCCGGCGGATATCCAGGCGCAGCTCCAGCCAGTCACCCAGCCGGTCGGCCAGAGTACGCGGGTATTCACATTCCCCCTCGTACTCCGATTCCTCATCCTCTCCGGAAACATCCGGTGCCGGAATGATTCCCGGCTCACGGAGAAAAGAAGCCGGATCCCGCAGGGCCGGAATATGAACTCCACCGTGAGTTCCGGAATCTGATTCCGGCTCGCCGTCGATATCGGGTTCCGGGGTGTCGGGGGCGGGTGTGTAGAAAAGACTCCCGGCGTCCGGGGCGCGGGGGACCGGGCCGGAATTGCCTCCCCTGGTGGGCAAATGGAGAACGTTCGTGCCGTCGTCGTCATCGGACACCGGCAGCCTCCTTCGGATCTTGACAGACGGTGCGCGCCTCGCGTACACGCGTGCGCGCCACGCGCGGCACGCGTCACGCGCGGCACGCGTTGGCAGCCCGAAGCGGGCCGCCCGAGACTCCGAGCGGCCCGCTTCACGGGGTGCGTGATGAGGTCAGCCGTTGTGGCGGCTGTAGACGTTCTGCAGGGCCAGGGCGACCTCCCGGATGAACCGGGTGTCCCCCTCGCGGAAAGCCTGCGTGCCCCGGATATTCATCAACCGGAGCCAGAAATAGAAATTACCGAGTTCCTCGCCGTGCTGCGCGATCAAATCCTTCCGGATTTTGCGCTCATGTTCCGCACGGTTGAACTTCTTCCGCTCGACTTTCGTCAGCGGACGACCGGCACTCAAGCCGAATCCCGATCGTCGAGGCCCCACAGGGTCGTAGGACCAGCATAGCCGGAATTCTGGGTCTGTCCAGCCTGCGGAGACTGCTGCTGCGGAACGGCCTGCGGCAGCGGATTCTTCTTCCGCGCCTTCTCCAGCGCCTTGTCCTTTCGCTGCCTGGCGATTTCCTGCACCTTTTCGGCGTGCGCGTGATGCCGGTGTGCGGACTTTTCCATTTGCTTGGTGGTGCTTTCCAGGTCGGAAATCATGCTGCGTACCGAGTGCTCGAGCGGCAGGGCCCGCAGCCAGGCCTGGCCCCACTTGTCGCCCTGCACCCGCTGGCTGCGGGCGTGGACTCGCACGTGGGTCTCCAGCGTCTCCACGTTGCGCTTCATCTGCAGCAGCACCGACTGCAGATGCTGCAGGTAGGAGTCGTAGGCGGCCGGGTTCTCCGCGATCGCCTTCAACGGGCCGTCCGAGGCGACCGTGTTCTCGTTGAACCCGTCATCGAAACGGGCGTCGCTGCTGTTCACTGCGGGGTTCCCTTCCTGCTGTACCGGGGGATGGTTCGTGGATGTTCTGGCAGGCTGGTCGAGGCGTTTCGGCGCCTTCACCGCGTCCCCGAGTTGTTGACGGCATCTCGGGGGCCGGTGGAACCGTCGAAACTGCGGTTCGTACAGGTCAGATCCACTTACGCGGCCGCAGGCGGGGGTGGCACCACCAGCAGTCCGGACCGTGGTCGTACGGGCTGCGGGAGTGGACGATCAGGAACGGAGTGGCCAGCACGGTGGCCAAGGACACCAGGACCAGAATCACGCCGATCGCGTACCGCAGATTGCTCATCGCGAGCTCCTCAAATTTGAGTGAACGTGCAGGTCACGCCTGCGGGCGGTAGCCGCCGGCGAGTAGTTCGGCCGCCTCCTGGCGGTACTCCGAGGCGGTGCCGGGCGAGGTGATCGCCAGCTCGTGCTGGATGGTGGCCAGAGGAAGCCGGTCGGCGTCGCCGCCTGTCGCGAGGATCATCCGGGCGACCCGGCGGACCGCCCGCTCGCGTGGCTTGAGCTTGGCGACGTCCTCGGTTTCGACCGCACGCCGCTCAATTTCGGCAGCGGCCAGCCGCGTTTCGGCAGCAGCCTCAGCGGTCTGCGCCTGGCGCAGCTTCGCGGCCTCGATATTCGCGGCGGCCTCCGCCGCACGCTTCTTCTCCTGTTCAGCGATCCGGTCGGTTTCGGCAGCGCGTCGCCGCGTTTCGGCAGCAGCGGCTTCCGTTTCGGCAGCGACTCGATCCGCTTCGGCGGCACGCTTGCGGGCCATCGCGATCGTGGCCGTCTCCACGGCCTTCGCCTCCGCCGCGGCGACCCGGTCGGCCTCCGCCGCTTCCTTCCGCTTCTCCGCCGCCTGCCGCTCCAGTTCCGCCGCACGGAGATCGGCGGCGGCCTTGATCTCGCGCTCGTGGGTCTCCTTGCGTTCCGCCTCCGCCTGGCGGGCGCGGGCTTCGGCGATGACGGCCGTCTCCAAAGCGGCTTCCTCCAGTTCAGCGGCGCGTTCGGCGGCGCTGACCTGGGCCCGGGCGTATGCGCGGGCCTGCCCGGTCTCGCCCTCCACCCGGGCTCGGACCGCCTCGAGCTGCCCCTCCGCCTCCAGGCGGTCAGCCTCAGCCTTCTTGCGGGCGAGTTCCTGGCGGGTCTCCGCGTCCAAGCGCCGACGCTCGGCTTCCTCCGCGCGGGCCTCGGCAGCGCGTTCCTGCTGCTCAGGCATGGCGAGGGCTTCGGTGACGGTGAAGCCGTAGCGGGCCATCTTCATCGGGAGGCGCTCATCCTCCGTTGCCTTGCTGAGGTCGCCGTCGTAGCGGCGCTTGAGCCACTGCTCGTAGCCGGTGAGCTCCTGCTGACGAGCGATCATCTCCAGGTAGGAGGTGACCCCGTGCAGACGCATCCGGCGGTAGAACTTCGGGGTAGCGATTGGGTCGAGGATCCAGCGGTGCAGCGGGATCCGGTCGGTGACGGCGCCTGCCTCCAGGCGGGCCTTTTGGATGATCAGGCGGCGGGCGGCTTCCACACCGATCACGAACAGGATCGGCATGACGCCGTGGGAGGCGGCCTTGACCGGGTCGGCGCTGATGTGGCCCTGTGAGCTGGCGTTGAACCAGATGGTCGCGCCGGTCATGGCGTGCGCGGCGATCCGCAGCAGCGGCCACGGGGTGCCCTTGCGGATCAGGTACAGGTCCAGGGCGAGGAACGCGATGATCGACGCGTCCACGCCGACGGGGAACCAGGGCGCCAGATCGGCGCTGAATCCCCAGTGCAGGGCGACCTTGGCCAGGGTGCTGTAGGACATCGCAAAGCCGATGACGCCGACGAGCGTGCCGCCGAACGCGGCGACGAGCGACAGGGCGGTCATCAGCCGGTCACGGCCCGGCTTGATCGTCTTCCGCTTGTCCGTCCGCGAAACGCGTCGGGCCGTTCCCGAAACGTGCTCGGGTGGGTCCGAAACGGCACCGGGCGGCCGCGAAACGGGGGTCTCGGGAGCCGCGGTCTGCGGCATGTCGGTGATCGTCATGGGGGCCTCCACGGGGGTCGTTCAGGGCGTGCGCGAAACGGCGGGGGCTGCTCCCGAAACGCCGGAGGGCGTTCGCGAAACGGCGGGAGCTGGGTGCGAACCGGACACCGGTGCTACCCGCTGCGCTCGCATGAAAGGACCGCCGGGCCGTGGGGCGGCGGCGGTCATCACGGGGTGCTGCGGGGTGGTCTCGAAACTCGGTGCGGCTCCCGCCGTGCGGGCGCGAAACCCGCTCAGTTCTCGACGAAGCGGGCGCCGTGCCGGGCGAGGTCGGCGGTGGTGATGCCGAAGTGCCGGCACCGGTCGATCAGGGGGCGCAGCCGGTCGCCGTCGGCGAGGACCTCGGGCGAGCCGACGCCGAACTGCTTCTGGGTGGCGAGCAGCTCGTTGATGGCGGCCGCGGTACGGGCGGCGTGCCGCTCGACGCGGCCCTCGCCCTCCCATTCCTCCGCGATGACGTGGAGGGTGGTGCGCCAGCTGCCGTCGGTGTCGTCCGGGGTGATGGGCGGGAGGTCGGTACCGAAGATCGCGAACGCGGACTCGCGGGCGGTGTCCTCGGTGCCGGTCTGGAGCGGGGTCATCGTGGCCATCGGGTGTCTCCAGCGTGTGAAAGGCCGGCCGCCTGTCGTGCGGGCGGCCGGCCTGGGTGAAGTCGTCATGGGGGTGGGGGGGTGTGTGGTGCGGGGCGCGTCAGCCGCGCTTCCTCTGCTGGGCGAGGTAGGCGTCCTGCAACCGGGCGAACGACTCGTACAGACGCTCCCCGGCCGCACACCGAGTGCCCGGCAGGCAGGTGGAGCAGCTCGCTTCGTGTGACTGGTGCGCGCGCGTGGCCTTCATGTACCGCTCGTGCAGCGGGTCAGCCATGCGCGCGCCGCCCGAAGCTGTGGTCGCGGTTCGTCTTCTTGAGCGCGTCCTCGAGGCGCTGGCGTTCGGCGTCCGTCATGCCGCCTCGTTCGCCTGTTGCCGGGCCCGGCGGCGCCGAAGCCTGCGCCGCTCGTCCTCCGTCAGGCCGCCCCAGACGCCGTGCTCCTGGCCGGTCTCCAGCGCCCACCGCAGGCACTGCACACTGACCGGGCACCCCTGGCAGACGCGCTTGGCCTCTTCGGTCTGTGCCAACGCAGCGGCCGTAGCGCCGATCGGGAAGAACAGGTCCGGGTACTCGTCGCGGCAGGCCGCGCGATCACGCCATTCCATCACCGCACCGCCTTCAAGGCCTCGCGTACCAGGTGGTCGCTATTCGTCCACGCGCTGCCCACCGCGAACGGCTCACCGTCCGCGCGCAGGACGTCCTTAACGATCAGCGCCCACTGCGCGCACCGGCGCTTCAGCAGGCCCTTGGCCATGGCGTGGTCGCGGACGACCGCGACGACCTCGAACGCCCCGTCGCTGTTGCGGTAGATGGCGCCGACACCGCGCGGGCCGATCTGCGCGTCGATCACGCGCTCCAGTGCCTCACGGATGAAGCGGTCGCTGACGCTGGAGAGTGGCGCCGGACGGCTGGGCAGTGGGGCCGGGCGGGGGATGGGGTGTGCCATGCTGACGGTCATCGAGACCTCCTGCTGGGTTTCGGTGATGTGAGCCAGCCCCGGGGATGCACCCCCGGGGCTGGCGTTGTTTCGGCTGGTCGTACGAGCAGCCACGGCCCCGGCCGTCCCCGCCGCGAAGCAGGGAGGGCCGGGGCCGTGGTCGTTCGTCGTTACATCGGCTGGATCAGCGGCACGTGCAGGTGTGGTGGTGGCAGCAGCGCGACTCTCGTCCGCGCTGCGCAGCAAGCTCTTCCAGCCTGCGCGCCGTCCGGGTACGCAAGATCCAGACGACGACGATCGCCAGTGCCAGGTAGAACAGAGACATCAGGACTCCTCTGAGGCTGCTAGGGCTGCCGTTCGCATGTACTGCTTGCCGAGCTCGGTCTGACGCCGGTCGAACGCCGTCGCGTTGGGCGGTGCCTGCGGAACCTGCGGGGCCTCAGCCGGGGCGTCGCCGCGCGGTACTGCACGACGCTGCCTGTCAGCAGTGGCCACGCGGTTCGATACGGCGTCCCAGTCAGCCCGGCGCCCCGATGGCGTGCGCTCGGCGCGGGTCTGCAAGGTTCGGTCGGTCGCGGGACTGAATGCCTTGGGCAGCACCGCGGTGACCTGGCGGCTGGAGGCTTCCTTGACCGCGTCGGTCAGGGCCTGGCGCCACTCAGGGATCGTCATGTCCCACTCGATGCGGCGGTTGCTGCTCGGGCAGTGGAGTGCGGCGTCGACGCCGGCCTTGCCAGTGTGGTGCGGGACCAGCTTCTGCACCTTGCTCTGCATTCCGGTGATGGGCACCCAGGTTCCGCAGTCCTCGCAGACCAGGACGGCCTTGAGCGGGTTGCGGAGGTCGATGTGAGAGGGCAGGAGCTTGGAGAGCTTGATGGCGGGGAGGTTGCTGACCCGCTTCGTACGGGTTCGGCGAAGGCGCTTCTTGGCGGTCGGCATCGCGGCGGTAACGGACATGCGGGATCTCCTCATGTGCGAAGGGGAAGGGCTGCGTCGCGGTGCTCTCTCCGCCCACCAGGCCGCGGGAGACCCCGGCGCCCTGACGGACGGACAGCGCATAGCGCTGCAACGTGCATGCAGAGACCGAGAACCCGGAGGATTTGGTGATGCCATCAACCCCGGCCGCCGAAGCGGACAGTCATCTGCGTGTGTCGTAACCGCTACTCAGTGAGATGCGGTGGACACAAGAACGACAATGAACCCTTCTAGAAGGGTTGTCAACCCTTCTAGAATTCGATTCACTGAAAGCACCAACCGAAGGAGTCCCTCATGCCGTCGCCGAAGCAGCCACCGAAGTGGCGGCAAATCGCAGACGAAGTCGCAGCTCAGATCGCCAACGGGGAGTACGCCCCGAACGATCGCCTCCCTTCGGTGCAGTCTCAGGTAGCCGCTGGGAAGGGCGCCACAGCGACGGTGCATCGGGCCTACCAAGCTCTGGAAGCAGAAGGGATCGTCCGCACGGTCTTCGGAAGCGGCACGATCGTGCTTGGTCCCGGCGACGCACCGACCACGTTCCTGACTGGCGCCGCGCGCCTGGATCGACTTCGCCGCACGGGTCACCCGTTCACTCCGGGGGAGACCTACGTGAACCCTCGGTCGGTTCTCAGGTCCTGCGCCGATGAGCAGATCGCCGAACTCCTCAACATTGAGCTCTACGACGAGGTCGTAGTGCGCAGCCGGACCTTTGTGAAGAACGACCGGATCATGGCTCTGGCGCTGAACATCATCCATACGCGAGCCCTGGGCCCTCTGCCCGAACTGCTCGACGAAAGCCCTATGCCCAAGTTCCGGCACGACCTGTACGCGGAGCGCACCGGTATGACGATCACGGCGGGCCCAGAGAAGAGCGCGGCCCGCATCGCCTCCACCCAGGAGCTGGCCGACTTCAACATCGACGTCGCGCCTGATGTCGACATCCCCATCCTTGTACTCAGGACGGTCTACTCGGACGACGACGGCCCGTTGGAGGTCTGGGAAGACGTCCTCCGTCCAGGGATGTGGCATACGCGGTCGTGAGTGGCTGTTCCGCATGCTCTGCGCTCCCTTCAAGTGGGTGCAATCACACCTCCGAAGCACACGGCGGAACATCACAGCCAGCTCATCAAGTCCGTACAGAGATGCCTCAACGAGTTTTCAACGAGTAGCTACACACGGGATTTCGGGCCTCTCGCTTAGGGTCCGGATCATGGCGCATACGGAAGGTTCAGCGGTGGGGAGACGGCGTGCGGGATGGCGTCCGGACAAACTGCGCGAGCACCGCGAGGCACACGGGCTGACCCTTGAGGAGGCTGGGGAGCGACTTCGGTTCATTGCTGAGGAGTCGAGGCTGGAGGTCCCAGCGGCGAACCCTCAGACGTTGAGCATGCATGAGACGGGAGAGAGCTATCCCGGTCCTCCCTACCGACGCGTGTACTGCCTGTTGTACCGAGCGACGGAGCCTTCGCTCGGCTTTCGGCCGGCGCTTCCGGGTGAGGAGCAAGCTCAGTTTGAGGTCACTCCTCTGCCGGAGCAGCGCAACGGATCCCAGGTCCTTGCCGTTGAGCGAGCGTTGACGCGGATCGCGGACGGCGGAGGGTTCGACAGTTACAGCTGGCAGAAGCGCGTGATGGAGGCGTGGAAGCGTCGTCGTACGGGCGGTGATCCCCACAAGCCTTGTGTTGTCCTGGTCGGCGGATTCGCCGGATCCGGAAAGACCGAGTTTGCCCGTTTCCTGACGCAGCTCACCGGCTGGCCGCTGGTCGACAAGGACCCGCTGACCAGGCCCCTGGTGGAGCCGCTACTGATGGCGCTGGGGGCGCAACCGCATGACCGTCACACTCAGGTCTACCGAGAGAAGGTGCGGCCGGCTGAGTACGCGGCGCTGATGCAGGTGGTGCACTCCAACATCGCGTGCGGCATCAGCTCCGTGGTCACCGCGCCGTTCATCGCGGAGCTGACGAACGAGGCGTGGATGCAGCGGCTGATCAACCGGTGCGCCGCTCAGGGCGTGGACGTCGCGCCGATCTGGGTGCGGTGCGACGTCGAGTCGATGCACGAGTACATCTCCTCCCGCGGCGCCGCGCGCGACACGTGGAAGCTGGAGCGCTGGGCGGAGTACCTGGAGACGATCGACCTCGAGCTGCGGCCGGCGGTTCCGCATCTGGTGGTCGACAACACGCTGGGGTCGGCCATCTCTCTGGCCGATCAGGCTCGTCAGGCGATCGGGGCGATGGCGCAGTGACGAAGCAGGGCGTCATCTTGTACGGGCCGCCGGCGTCGGGCAAAGACACGGTGACGACGGCGCTCGCCGAACTCCGCCCGGTGTACAGGCAGTTCGCCCGGCTCAAGATCGGGACCGGGAAGTCGGCTGGCTACCGGATGGGCACGGCGGAGCAGCTGCACGTCCTTGAAGCCGCAGGTGATGTGGTCTATGCGAACGCCCGCTACGGCAACACGTACGTCATCGACCGTCCGGGCCTGGATGAAGCGTTCGACGCCGGCGTGCCGGTGGTGCACCTCGGACAGGTCGAGGGCATCCGCGCCCTGGTCGACGGCTATCCGGCCAGCTGGACCCTTGTGCTGCTGTGGTGCTCGCGCGAGGTCACCGCACAGCGGTCGGCCGGCCGCGGCGACGCTGACACCGCTGCACGTCTGGCGGCGTGGGACACGACCCAGGAGGACCTGGACGCCCACCCCGGTCTGGCCTGGGACCTGACGGTGGACACGATGGCGACGTCTCCGCAGGGCGCGGCGCGGCTCATCGACCAGCTGCTCACACAGCAGACGGGGGCGGCGCCGGCATGAGTGCGGGTTACGGCTGGGCGAGTCGGTCCAGGGCGTCTGCGAGCGTGAGCTCGTCGTCGTCCTTGGCGTCGTCCCACCGTGACAGTGTCGCCGCGGCTGCGCGGAGCAGGTCCGAAGGCAGGCCTGCCGCCTCGAGTGCATCGCCGACCTCATGCATCTCCGGGCCCCAGCGCCAGGCGCGCGCGGCGGCTTTGGCCACGTACTCGGGCTCCGAGAGGTACGAGTCGTGGCGTTTGCCTGCCACGGTCAGCAGCTCCTGGTCGACGCCGTGGTGGCGGGCCAGGCCGGTGGAGAGCGCTACCAGCACGCGGGAGACTTTCTGGAATGCGGCGTACGACAGCTTGAGTGCGGAGGCCTGGCCCACCGCAGTTCCCAGCACCGTGGTGTGTACGTCGGTGTCGGCGAACAACCGTGCCACGGACGATGTGGCGGGGGCCGGGCCCGACAGGTACAGGGCCGGAGTCTTGCCGTGTATGGGCGGGGAGCCTACGACGCCGCCGTCGACGACGGTCGTGGTGGTGCTGAGCAGGTCGGCGATCCGTGCCGTGCGCTCCGGGTTGATGGCGTTCGCCTCCACGTACAGGCCGGCGAAGCCATGCTCGGCGACGTCGCGGGCCAGGTTCTCGGCGGCCGCGGGCGGACAGAGGCCGATGACGATGTCGCTGCGCCCTAGCAGCTCGCCCAGAGTGGAGACCCGGGTCAAGCCGAACTGCGCGGCGCGCTGGGCAGTGGCGGGACTGCGTCCGGCGTCGCACCACAGGACGTCGGCGGCGTTGCGGGCCGCGCAGGCGGCGACTGCCGCGCCCATGCTGCCGGGGTGGAGGATGCCGACAGTCGGCTGCTGGTCCATGGTGCTACTCCGTTTCGGTGAGCAGGAGGGCGACGGCTTCGGTGATGACGTTGACGCTGTGGTCCGGCTGGGGGAGCCCTGCGGGCCAGGGCCGGCCGCGCAGCCAGATGGTGCGCAGTCCGGCCCTGCGTCCGCCACCGATGTCACCGGCTGGGTTGTCGCCAACCATCCAGCCTCCGCCGCTGAGTTCGCTTCCGCAGCGGTGCGCTGCGAGCTCGAAGAGCTCGCGGTCGGGTTTGCGGATCTCGAGGTCGCCGGAGACGGCGATGCCGTCGACGACATCGGTGATGCCGGTCGCGGTGAGTTTGGCGCGTTGGATGTCGGAGGCGCCGTTGGTGACGATGCCGATCGTCCAGCCGACGGAGCGCAGTTGGGCCAAGCCGTCGAGAACTCCGGGGCGGCAGGTGACGGCGGTGGCGATGCGGTCGACGTAGTCGTGCCACAGCCGGCCCGGGTCGTCGTGCAGGCCGTGGTCGGTGACGAGCTGGGCGAAGTCAGCGGGGTTGGCCCGGTCGGCGAGCCGTGTGTGCAGCCAGTCCCGGATGACCGATGTGTACCCGTAGTCGTTGCACAGCGCCGTGACGGCTTCGGTGACGGCAATGCCGCGGTTGACCAGGGTGTTGTCCAGGTCGAAGAGGGCCAGCATGGACACGACCCTATCGGCGCATCGGAACTTGATCCCCAAAGCGCTCCCGATCATGTATCTTTCAGAGAATCACTGATCATGGAAGGGTGGGGTCATGTCCGACGCGGATCCTCTGCGGCGAGTCGACGCCCTGCTGGACGACCGGCTGCCCCCGCCGTCTGTGCGAGGGCAGTTGCGCCGTGCGGGCGGGCTCAGTCAGCAGGAAGTCGCGGAGGCGCTCGGCGTGAAACGCCTCGCCGTCGTCCGCTGGGAGTCGGGCGAGACCTACCCGCGGCGCCCGCACCGCACGGCCTACCTGCATCTGCTGCGGCGCCTTGCCGAGCAATACCCCGACGCGGCCATCCCGGATTCGGGCATGCCGACGCCGGCCTCGGAATCAAGGGGGTCGGGATGACCTAAGTCATCGGCCGCGCACCAAGACGTGGACTGGCAATCCACTGGCCGCGCGGCCCGTCTGGCCGACCGTCAGGTCGGCCGCCCAGTCTCCGGATCCGCACCCGGTTCTGGGCTCCAGCTCATCGAGCTGGGTCACTCCCATCGCAAAACCCGCCTTGGCAGGCGGGCACCCGGTCCGCTTTGGCAAGCGGGCCACCCCGGCTGTCCAGGAGCCCCTTTGGCAGGGGGCCTCTGTTGGGCCATCAGCGTCACCCCGGGTTCCGGCGGCTTTGGCAAGCCGTTCGGTGCTCGGGGCTCCGTCCGTACAGAGCGCTCGGCCGTGGTTTCGGTCCCTTTGGCAGGGGCCTGGTCCCGGTCGGGGCGTCCATATAAAGGTTGGTGTCTCCGTCATAGTGCCCGAAGATCTGGCGCATGAAAAGCCGAGTTTTGCCCGTTTCCAGGCGTTTAGCCGGAATGATTCCGAGTGTGTGACCAGGCTCGCGTGCCCGGTATGTACGTTTAGTCCCGGTGGTCATGGTTCCCTCTACGCCGACCGTGAGCAGGCTGCGGGGGGCGGGACGGGAGGGTCTGGCCGCGCAGATCTATCCACAGGCAACCCGGTGCAGGGTCCGGGGATGGATCTTGTGATGATGCCCGGCCGTGAGCAGGCCGGGGTGCGCCCGCTGGCGCCCGGCTGCGGGGAATCTGAAAACAGTCGGGCCCTTGATGTCCTTTTCTGGCCTTCGCTCGTACTTGGTCATGGTGTGAGGGCTACTGATCATCTGACGTGCGCTGGGGACCGCTCCCGTGGTGCTGGGGAAGTTTTTTCCGCTTGCGCGGTCACGTTTTGGGCTGCGGCCTTCCTTCGGGAAGGTATGCGGACTCTTGATCTCCTCGTGCCGTTCCGGCTTCCCCTGGTGTGCCGTCTGGGCGGGGGTGTGTCCCTGTGAGCGCGGGCGCGGCGGCCGAAGCCGTGCTGGACCGCGACTTCCGGGGCGTTGTCGGCAACTCCTTCGACGTCCCGTCGGGCGGGAGCTCGCGGCTTTGGCTGCGGTCCGTCCCGGCCGGGCCGGTCCCGGAGCGGACGGCGGGGCATCCGCTGTCGCTCGGGCCGGACGCGCGTGCCCGTCTGGGTGGCGCGATCCGAAGGCTGCTGGACACGGCCGGCCTGGCCGGTGTGTCGGACGCGGTGCGTCTGGCGGTGCTGGTGCTGGCGTCGCGTACGCCGTCGGAGACCGGTGTGGTGGAGATCTATACCTCGGAGCTGGGCCGGTGGATCGGGGCGTCCGCGTCGTACACGGCCTCCGAGGTGGTGCCGGTGCTGCGCCGCTCGGGCGTGGTGTCCGTGGAGACGGTGGAGGGCGAGTACGGCCAGGACGACGGCCTGGAGTGCAAGGTGCTGCCGCTGTGGGCGGCTCAGGGCGTCGTCGGGCACCCGCTGAACCTGGCGAAGAAGGAGTTCGCGACGCTGCAGCGGCTGGTGGAGGCAGTGATGGCGCCGGGCTGGAAGCACCGGGGTGGCCGGGTCACTCCGGCCGGGCTGATCGGTACGCGTACTGGTCGGGGCGCGGCGACGGACCGCCTGGCGCTGCTGCTGCTGGTGCTGGAGGCGCGGGAGACCGGGCGGGTGCGGCAGTGCGGTGGGAGCGTGGATACCAAGCGCGGCCGTGCGGCGGCGACGGTGGCCCGGCTGCTGGGGTGCACGGCGTCGGCGGGGGAGCGGGTGCTGGAGCGCCTGGAGGACCGGGAGCTGGTGCTGCGGGTGCGGCTGAAGACGGGTTCGGGTCTGCGCAGCCGGTCGCGGCTGATGGTGCCGGCGGTCGCTGCCGCGCACGGCCGTATGGTCGCCGACGACGTCCAGGAGGACCGTGCGCAGGCCCCGGAGCCCGGGTTTTCAGACCCCGATATTGCGGCAGGGCCTGGTGAGGCGCCGGAGACAGCGACGGAAGCCCAGGTCAGCGGGGGGCCGGTGACGGATGTGACGGGAGTTGCAGAGCCCGACGTTGCGGCAGCCCTTCACACTGATCACCCTCACCTGGTTACTCCCGTCTGTCCCCCCGCTTTCTCTGGTGGCTTTTCCGGCGAAGGCCGTCGTGGGTCCGGTGATCTGCCGGACGGCGCGTGCGTGCACGAGAACGGCGGCCCGCTGCGCGGGGAAACGCCGAAGGAGCCCCAGGTCGACGAGCAGGAGCAGGTGGGGCAGCGGGCTGCGAAGGGAAAGGCGCCGCAGCAGAGGCCGATGTCCCTTCCGGCTGATCTTCGTCTGCGGGTAGCGCTGGAGCCGGTCTCCTGGCTGTGGGCGCGGCTGTCGGGCTGGCAGCAGCAGCAGGTCGAGACCGCTGCGCAGGCGGAGTTGGAGCAGCTGAAGGGTCTGTTGTCGCAGCCTGACGGTGCGCCGAAGCTGCTCGCCGACCGGCTGGGCGCCCGACTCCGCGAAGTCGGCGGCGAGGCCCTGATCCGCCAGCCGTTCGGCTGGCTGACCCGGCGCGGCCTGGTACAGCGTCAGTCCTGCACCGACCCGCGCTGCGACGACGGGATGCGGCTGGACACCCGCGGCGACTGTGAGAACTGCGGCAACGTCATCGACCTGCGGCGCGCCCGCCACCGATCGGTCGCCGCGCAGGTCGACCGGCAGCTGCCGCACCTGACTCCCGGCGAGCGCCAGCAGGTCCTCGAGGAACGGCTGCGTGAGCAGGCCGCCACCCACGCGCAGGCCCTGGAGCGCAGGCGCGAGCGGATCACGGTGGAGCGCCAGCAGGCCGCGGCCGCGCACGCCGCCCGCCTCGCCCGCCAGGAGCAGAAAGACGCGGCGGCCGCGGCCGCCCAGGCCCTGCGGCAGGCGCAGCCCTGCCAGGCCTGCGGCGCGCCGGACGCAGCCGGGCACTGCACGACCTGCGCGAGCCGGGAGAGCACCGCACGCCTGCTGCGCGACGCCGTCGACCTGGCCCTCGCCGCGCGCACCGACGTCACCGACCCGGGCGAGGTGGCCGGGCTGCTCACGCGGTGCACTGCCGACACCCGAGCCCTGCTCACCCGCACCGCAGGGGGCGATGACCCGGCAACGCTGGCCCAGGCTGAGGAGCAGGTGGCGCGCCGTATCCGCCTTGAGCGCAGGCGCACCGCCGTGGCGCGGCTGAGCCGGTCTGCGGTGGCAGTTGAGGCCGGGGACGCGGCCTACGCCGCGCACCGTGAGCGGTTCCCGCTCGCCCCCAAGCACGACGCGGAGCAGGCCGCCCTCGCGGCCGAACAGCGCACAGCCGAGCAGCTGCTCAACGAGCGCCTGGACCAGCTCACCGCCCACCACGAAACGGAGCTCGCCCATGCCTAACCGCAACCTGGACTTCGGCAGGTTCGGCGCCCAAGGCATCAAGGGTTACCAGGCCGTCGCCCGCCAACTCGATGCCCTGGCCGGCTTCATCGCCACGCCCGTCAGCCAGCGCCGCGGGCTGCTGGCTCGCCTGCGCTACCTCACCCGCAGCGACCGGGCCCGGGCTGCGGCCCGGGCGGCCGGCCTGACCGCCACCGAGCGCACCATCCAGGCATGGCTGGACGGACGGCGCTCACCGTCGAAGGCGAACCTGGCGCGGATCGACGACGCCTACCGGCAGGTGCGCCGGCAGAACGTGGCCCGGCATCTGGCCGCCCGCCTCAACCGCTCCGGGCGCGGCACCCGCGTGGAGATACACCCGCTCAACCAGGCTCAAGTCCCCCGCCCCCAACAACGCGTGATCGAGCACCGCACCCTCAACGTCCGGCACTGGGACGGCCTCGTGCAGGCCTGGGCCGACGGCGACGACCAGGCCCTGGATGCCGCCTGGGTCGACCACGTCGTCGACCTCGGCTCCCAGTGGGGCCAGTACGAGCACGTCACCAACATCGGATTCGCGGCGTGATGGGAAGCCGACCAGGAATCCGCCTCTCCAGGATCACTGACCCCCTGGTGTTGGGGGCATTACGTAGACAAGTTCAGGCCTTTTGCTTCTTACACAGACTCACTCTCCATCGGCCTGACCTATCTACCCTCACTCATCCTCACCGGCTGGAACTGGAGTGAGGGCACAAAGTGTCAGTCGCCGGACTCTGCGGGGAGACCGTCGTCCAGGACGATGCGGATGGTCTCGCCTTGTCCGGTGACGTCGGTGAGTTCGGCCGCAATGCGGTTGTAGGTCGTCATGGCCAGTGCCCAGTCACCCTGCAACGGCGTGGCAGTGGAGCGGGTGTTCCACAGCTCGATGAGCAGGGCGATCAGGGAGCGTCCGGACAGGACGGTCTGGACGCGGCCCTCCTTGATGTCCTCCACTGAGGGCGGGGTGCGGAAGTGACTGTGGTCGACAGCCAGGGCGGTGAGCCACTCCCAGGTATCGCGGTGTGCGATCAGTTCAGCGGACGCCACCCCGGCAGCCTTCAGCAGTAGGACGCCGTGGGCGACCTGCGGATCCTCCCCGCCGACGGAGGTCTGCGGCGTGGCAGCAGATTGCTGGCCGGGCGAGGTGCCGGTGCCCTGGTAAGCGGCCTCGATGGCGCATTTCAGCACGAGGTCTTGGTCCTCGCCGGTCTCCGGCTGGGGCGGGTGCCCGGTGTTGTCCATAGTTCCCCCCTGGGAGGCGGTGCCGGTTGAGACGGACGGATGGCTTTCGGCGCTGGCAGACGAGCCGTAGCCGGCCTCGGGTTCGGGCGGCTGCGCAGTCGGCTCGGGACGGGCCTGCGTACCCTCGCCGGGCGTGCCATTTGGCCTCTCAGGGGCGGTTGGCTGCAGGACGTCGATGAGGTCCAGGAGCTGGCGGAGTTCACCGCGCGTCTCATTCAAGTCGCTGATCATGCGGTCCTGGCGGCGACGGACCTCACGGTTTTCCTCCCGCAACCCGGTGACGCCTCCCTGGAGCTGTTCCAGGATCTTCAGGCGGCTCTGCGCGACGTCACCGTGCAGGGCGGTCAGTCCGACCGTCGGGTCTTCGAGACGATCGAGACGTGCGAGTTGCAGGCGTATCGCCTCCAGTTCCTTCATGGCGTCGCCGAACGCTTCTTTCCACCCCACGTGACCCCCTGATTACTCCGGGCATGCGACCGCCCATACCTCCCCACCCGGACTTGAGGTAACGCGACGGTTTCTAGCCCTTCCCTGGCCGCAGTCGGGCGGCCGTTTGACCATGAGAAACCCCGCAATGCGGGGTGTGTGCCTACAAAGTGACCCAACTTGTGGTAGTTGCGAGGGCTCGTACGCGGTCAGAAACCGGTAACGAGTGGAGCGGTCGACGCCGAGGTGCCGGGCGATCGGCGTGGTCGCGTCGCGGCGAGGTGGCATCGGGTGCCGCCCGTCTGGTCGTTGAACATGCGAACGCCCGCGGCCTGTCACACAGGCAGGATCGAGAAGCTTTTCGATCAATTTCTGTCATTACTGAGCGCAACATGTCTGGCGAAGGGTTGCGTGCCGGAATGGGGCCCGGTCTGCACCGGCAGATTTATGTGCCGACCGTGGTGCGCGGTGGCTGAGTCTGGCCTCCGTGCGGCTGTTCTTGCACCAAGTGCCTTGTCAGGTGGGTTGTGCACCGGCGGGGGCTGGCGTGGGGTGGCGATTACGAGGGAGCCCGCGTGACCTCTACGTGGGATGCATCACATCACGATTCGGAGCGGAGCGTCAGCCGCAGGTCACACGCTGTGTAACTGAATGGAAGATCGCATTCCGCTTATCCGGTATGCCCATCGGTTAACTCTGAGCGCCTCGCGATCGGTTCTATAGGCACAACGCGACGACGCGTTCGCAGACGCATCCGTATCGACGGAACCTGCGCACACATCAAGGAGAACCCCGTGAGGCTGAACCGCCTCGGGCGCCGGGAGGACTACCGCACCCCGCGCTCCTACCGCGCAGCGACCGCCATCGGCGCAACGACGCGCCGTCCCACCCCCCGCCTCAGCCTGGTCCATGCAGACAGGCGCCGGCAGAGCTGCACCCCGCGTGCCGCGTCCGGTACGGGAACGATCCGGCAGGAGGGGCCACGGTGAGCGACGCCGACGCGTTCGAGGAGGGCCACGTCTCCTACCCGGGACACGACGCCTCCTTCGACCGGTTCTTCCGGGAGAACAAGGACACCCTGCTGCGCTACCTGGTCGCGCAGACCCGCACCGTCTATGACGCGGACGAGATCCTGATGCGGGCCGCCCTGCGCGTCTACCAGCGGTGGGCCTACATCGAGGCGAGCGGCAACGCGATGGGCCTGGTCCGCACGATCGTCTACGGATTCCTGGTCGACCACTACCGTCAGCAGGCCCGCGCCGCAGGCCGCGAGATCCTCGCCGACGACGTGCAGCCCTACATCACCGACGGCGGCAGCGTCGACGAACTGCTCAAGCAGCGCGGCTACGACGAGCTCTACGACGCCATGGCCACGCTCGAGCGCACCGCGCCCGTACAGGCCCGCTGCATCCGCATGTACTACCTCGAAGGCCTGACCATCGCCGACATCGCCCAGCGCACCGGTTCCACCGCCGCCGCTGTTCGCGCCAACCTCCACAAGGGACGCCGGCATCTGCAGCGTCTGCTCCGCCCGACCAGGAAAGAAGGAGACCAGTGACCAGCCACCCTCTGGACGGTCCCAAGGCTACGGCGGCCCAGCCCGACGACGCCGACGTCGAGGAGATGCTGCGTGCTGAAGCGCGCGCCGTCGACGACATGGTGTTCACCCACGACACCGACGACTTCATGCACCGCCTGGCCCACCGCATCGCCGAACAAGCTGCCCGCCCACCGCGGGTGCGCCGCGCCGTCTTCGATGCCGATGACGGCGCCGTCGAAGACGGCCGGGGCCGGGAGGCACCCCTCCCGCCCCCGGCGCAGCCACCTGCCATCGCCCGGCACGACATGGCCCGCCCTCGCAGCCGCCGAGCACGCCGCAAGCGCCCGACTCCCCTGATGCGTCGCGAGCTTCTCTCCAGCCCCCCGGCTACCCGTGCCTACCTGCTCGGGGCGTGTGAGACCGTCCTGTGCAACGCCGAGGACACCCATCTCGAGCTGTATGAACGCGACGGTGCCCGCACCTTCGCCTGCATGCTCTACCTGCTCGGCCGCCGCCACAGCGCCGTCTTCTGGTGGGGTTTCGCCGCCGGCGCCGACGACGCCCTGGCCGCACATCTGCTGGCCACCCACTACGCCATCGACGACACCACCCTCAAACAGGCTCGCATCTGGCGCTGGTACGCACGCTTCCTCGGCTACCGCGGCCGCCGGCACCTGCCCCAGCTGGTCCAGGACTGCGACCGGCCCCGCGAACGGATCGCCAGCGAGCTCGCCACCAACTACCCCTGGCCGACGGACCTGCGCACGTTCATCGACCAGCCCCTCCCGCTCGACCTGTTCCGCCTGTGCAGCCACTGACCCAACCGTCCCGCGCCCCGACACCACCACCATCACCACTGGGAGATCGGTATGTCCGAATCGCTCGCCCCATCCGAACCACCCCCCTCCACCGCCCGGCAACGGCGCCGCACCGCGCGGGTCGTGCTGGCCCACCTCGTACGAGGCCTGGCCTACGGAGCGGGCACGGCCGTGATGGGCCTGCTCGCCTACTGGGCACAGCAGTACCTCTGAACGCCGCAAGAGCGCGGGCCGTGCCGGTGTGGGCGGTTGCAGTGAACACCGGCGCGTGCCGCGGACGGCGGATTAGGGTGCGGGGACATGGATGCCGAGCAGATGACCAATGATGACCATCTCCGGGCCCTAGCCGCGCTGGAGGCCATCGTCCAGAACGATGACAGTGCCCTGGAGGTTCTGGCAGGCGCCCCGCAAGAGGAGCGGCTGGCGGCGCTGCTCGCCGCATACGGGAAGCATACGCTCGAGCGCGTCCTGCTCGCCGTGTTCGGTATCGAGGCCACCATGACCCGTGACGCGTTCGGCCCACGCCTCACGGAACTCAACGGCGATCCGATGGCACGCATCGTCTTCCTTCTGAACGACTCCCTGCACCACCAGGCCGTCCTCGCCGGCGACGACCTCGTCACCGCCAAACGGATCGGCGGATCCATCCTGCTCGCGATCCACGCCTTCACCGACGCGGACAATCAGGACGCGTTGACCCTGCTGCGCGCCCTGTGCAACGAGGCCCTCCAAGCCGACTGAACTGCCCCCTGCGGTCTCCCGCCCGCGTGCCGTGAGGGAGTTTGACTGCTGACCACACCACTCACCATCCGGTTCGGCAACCGTGCACGGCGTCCCGGGTTGTTCCCCGACCGGTGCCCCACGGGCCCGCCCCTGCCAGGAGTAGCGCACCCACACCGGCCGGAGAACACGCTCCAGCCTAGAGGCGGCGAGATCACTCCCTCGGTGCGGATGCCCCTCACCCAGCCGTACTTCACGGAATGCGGCACCCGCGCCGCGGGCCCGCGGGCCGATATCGCGGTCGTTCAAGCCACCCAGGTTCCTTTCTGAGCCGGACGCATTAAGGGCCTGCTACAAACAATCAGCGGGCCGCCGAAATCTCGCTCTGGCGGCGGCCCGTTCTGAAATCCGTCCCGCGAATCGAGACCGCTGATGACCAGGATCTGGCCCCCCGGGGTCGCCGCCCGCCGGCCCCTCGCGCCACATACCGCCGCGGTACGGGAGCCGGTCGATCCGGCCCGCATCGGCCGGCGCGTCGTGCGCCGGCGGGCGAGAGGTATGGATGCCGTCGCCGTCGCGGCCGCCCTCGCGGACGCACGGTTCGACGCGCGGTTCGACGCGCGGCAGGCGTCCCGGCACGAGGCCCTGGCCGATGACGTCCGGGGCCCGGCGGAGCTCGCCGAGTGGGAGCGCATCGACCAGCTGCTCGCAGCCGCACCTGCGGGCAGCGTCTATGACCCGGACACCGACGTCGTCGTCCAGGCCGAGCTCGCCGCCGACGCCGCGGCCGCCGCCGCGCGCGAGGCCGACCTGCGCGCGGCCGCGCGGATCGCGGCCCGCGCCGACGAGGTCCAGGCGCTGCGCGAGCTCGGCACGCTGGAACAGACCGAGCCCCGCGCGGGTGACGAGGTGGTGCGCGAGGAGCTGACCCGGCGAGCCGGCGGCTACGCCCAGGACGACGTCGACGGCTGGCTCGCCCACGCCCTGGCCGCCCGCCTCGGTCACTACCGTGACCCCGACGCCCGCCAGGCCGCCGCGGGCCTTCTGCCCACGCCGGTCCTCGCCCACGCCGCGCTCCTCACCGAACTGGCCCGCCTGGTCCCCAACGCCGACGCCGACGAGCTGGCGTTCGCCGCGCGGCTCGCGACCGCGGACCCCCACGCCACCGGCGCGCTCGCCTCACTCCTCACCCGCGTCCGGCCATAAGCTGCGGCGGCGTGAACCTCCCAGCTCTGTCTCAGCGTTGCTCTGCGTTACCTCCCAGCTCTGGGACAGGGCTGGGACACGCTGGGAGGTTCACGCGAGGAATGCCGTAAGTACTCCAAATGTCTGGGACATAGGACACGTGTTTTCCCAGGTAGACAGAGAGCTGGGAGGCAGCTGGGGCATCTGGGAGCCAGAACGGCGCTTCCGCCACTTCTTTCACTGAGGGTTACAGACTGGGGGAGAAGTCCGTACCCGTGCCTAATGGCCCCGTTAGGGCCTGTCTCTTTGGTCAGCTTCGGGTCCAGATCAGGATCGCTGCGAAGGCGGTGTGCCGCCCACCAGTCTGCGTTCCCTGAACGAGAATCCGGTTGCCTGGCCTGACAGTTCGTCCGCAGACTCGCGATCATGATGTCTCATGCACGTGCCCTGACTCTCGAACGCTTCCGGTGGATCGGTGGCCACGCCGACGTCTGGCAGATTTTCCGCGACTCCCAGGCGCTCGCCGCGGTGGTCCGCGGGCTGGCCGGGCCGTTCCGGGACGACTGCGCCACGGCCGTCTACGGCATCGAGTCGCGGGGATTTTTGCTCGGCGCGGCGGTGGCCGTCGAGCTCGGCGTCGGCTTCGTGGCAGTACGCAAAGGCGAGGGGATCTTTCCGGGAGAGAAGGTCACCCGGCGCAGCGCCCCCGACTACCGGGGCACTCGCCAGGAGCTGCGTCTACAGCGGGCGGCGGTGGGCCCCGGGGAGCGGGCGCTGCTGGTCGACGACTGGATTGAGACGGGCAGCCAGGCGTCGGCCGTGCGCTCGATGGTCGAAGAGTGTGGCGGGCAGTGGGCCGGCTGCTCCGTCATCGTCGACCAGACGTCCCCGGCCCTGCGGGCGGATCTGGGTGTCCGCAGCATCGTCACCGCTGCCGAACTTCCGGCTTGGGACGGGCAATCCTGATACGCAGTCAACCGCGTCCCCCGTGGTGACACCGTCAGGCCCGCAGCCCTCGCGCGGGCCTGACGTGCGCCCGGCCCGGGTCGGTCGGCGCGGTCGTTGTTCACGTTCCGTCTCGTGTCCCACGGCTCGCCTTGCCTGACCGGCGTCCCTTCCAGCAGCATGGCGGGGGCTGGCACTCCGACGAGCAGGGCGACCGTCGGCACGCGGTCTGGGTACCGCAGTACCCGGAGCGGCCCGTTGGCAGACGGGCCGCTCACCTGCGCACGGCGCCAAACGACCGACGCCCCTGGCGTGCAGGCCCCGGGGGGCTTGAGGTGCGCGTCGGGAAGTCTGTGAGTTCGCGCCCGGAATATGTCGAAGGTCCCAGATATCTGTGAGGCGAGATCCCTGTTTTCCCAGGTAGACAGACTCCTATGAGGTGAGCTGTGGGTCTGTGAGGCGCAGCGTCACTGGCCTCTGACAGGTGGTCTCGACCGTGTGCCAGGTGAGTTTGATCAACGGGGAGACCACAGGCCAGGCGGTCGTCTACAGGCCGACCCAGCCGTACAGGCGCGGGTGCCGGGTTTCCGCTCCGCACGGGTCGTAGTCGCCCGGGCGGAGCGCGGTATCGGAGTCCCATCGGGGGTCAGTGCTCACGCCGGGGCTGGGTGCTGGGCCGTTGAGCGGCACGTACCGGCCCTCGTACTCGATGTCGCCTTGGGACTTGGTGTCGGCAGGGTCGTAGCTGGACCCGTAGGGGCCGGAAGACAGGGTCAGCCCTTCGTTGGGGCAGGCGCCGCCGACGGGCTGTACGGCCCACCAGGCGAACAGGCACAGGCCCGCGATAGTGCCGAAGGTGGCGAGCTGACGGCGCGGGGTAGATATGAGAGACGAGGTCACCCCGGGATGGTACGGACCAGCATCGCGCCCGCGTGTGAGCAGGGCCCACAGGGCTGGCCCACGTCAGTCGTCCTCCCTGCCCATGCTCTCGAAGGTCTCGCGCATCAACTGGTCGATGGTGCCCGGCTTGCCGATGAGGGGGTCGAAGAGGTCCGCGAGCAGCCACAGCACGAAGCCGTGGACCATCGCCTCCTTCGGCTCGATCACCCCGAACCGGTCGCGCCACGCCACGGTGTCCATACCCATCGCGGCCGCCATCAGGACCCCAGTGGCCATCGGCACCTGCTCAGGGTCGACCATCTCGAAGGTGGGCAGCTTACGCATCACTGCCGGGATGAGGTCACTCAGCGGATCGAGAGGCTTCCCGCCCCCGGGCGGCTGAGCGATCAAGTAACCGGTCAGCACCCCCACCAAGAACACCGCGCCCCGCGAGACCTCCTCACGCCCCACGGAATCCATCGCAGCCTTCACCCGCTGCTGCGCCTCCCGGCGCTCCGCGTCGGGCGTCCGCTTCTCCAAGACCCGATAGCTGTCCCACGCCGCACGGACCGCCTCATCCACCACCACGCCGTCGCTGCTCATACAGGCGACCGTAGGCGAGCCGACGCGATCCGCGCAGGCACTGGGGCAACAGAAGCCGTCACGACTTGTCAGCCGCACGAGCCGTCTCTGACAGGCGGGTGTCAGCCCACTACCCGCAGGTACTCACGCCCGCGGCCCTGTGCCTCATCCTCTTGCTCAGCCAGCCGGTAGATCTTGACCTGCGCCACCCGGCCGGCTTGCTCAAGCCAGCCCAGAGAGACCAGTTCCTTACGGGTTCGGGAGAACGACGGCGTCGTCATACGCACGGTCTCTGCCAGCTCGGTCGCCCGGGTCATGACGGAGCCGTCCGGCTGTTGTGGCACGGCCGCGTAGAGCAGGACGACCAAGCGCTGGTTCGGACTCAGCACACCGCCGGTGCGGCGGAGCAGGTCCAGCCTGGTCGTGGAGGCCGGGCGCAGCGGACCGCCTCGGACCGTGCAGCGCAGCATTTGCATGGCGCTGACCGGCCACTGCCTGTCCCGCACCGACCCGGCCTGCAACGCCATCCTGGAGCTGCTGTTCCATCTGGTGGAGGAAGTGCTCTACGAGTTCAGCGGAGCCATCAGGCAGGGCTGAGGCTGCCGGCGCAAGGCCTTCGGCACCCTCGACGGGAAAGGCTGGTAAAGGGGATGCTCAAGGCGACCTGCACCGAGCGCATGCCGTCGCCTCGAGGGAGCCCACCATGAGCGTTCAGCAGCACGAGCACGTCCCGTGGACCCAGTTGATGACCGAAGGCCTCAGCGTTGTGCAGAGCAGCTACCTGGAGCGCTACCGCGCCTCCCGCAGCGGGGAGTACTACTGCTCCGATGTCATCTGGGGCAACCTTCACGGCCAATTCGACTCACTCGCCGACAAGCTCAATCGGTGAGCCACAGTCACGGACCACAGAAGTTGATCCAGAGCCGCTACCCGTGAACAAGGCCGTGCGTCCCTTTCCTTTCCTCTCGTTCCTGGGTCGCCGATGCCGTCGTCATCGGCTATACCGGCACCCGCGCGCGCACCAAGCGCCTGGCGGTGCGGCTCCCTGATAGCCGCATCGCCGAACACCTACGTCAGCGCCGACGTTGCGCGGGGTGAGCTCGAGGAGCGGGTGGCTCGCCGGATCCGCATCGAGCGCAGCTAGAGCGCTCTGGACTGACTGCGCACCTCGGCGACGGTGATCCAGGTCGGTGATGCCGCTCACGCGGCCCACCGGGCTCGCTCCCCCCAGGCACCGCCGCGGGATGCGGACCAGGCCGCCGAACTAGCTGAGCAGCGCAAGGCCGAGCAGCTGCTCAACGCCCGCCTGGACGCGATCGCCGCGCACCACGAGGTGAGACTCACCCAGCTTGAACTCATCTCCACTTGAGGCGAGTTCGGCGCACCAAGGCATGCGACGGCACATCCCGGGTCTGCTCGGCTACAGCAGAGTCACTCTTTCAGGCAACGCACTTTGCGTGTTTGCCTCGGCTGCGCGGTGACGCCGATGATTCTGCGGTCGGCTCGGCGGTCACGCGTGCGTAAGGTACGAAGCGTGAGTGATGCAGGAGAGCCGTGCACGAGTCACGCGCTGGACGGTGTGACGGTGGAGGTGTGCCCCCTGGAGGGCGCCGACCCGGAGCTGGTGGCGATCGGGGAGAGGTACTGGCACCTGGCTGGGTTCTACCCCGACACCAACGTGCCGGCGTGGGGTGAGAAAACCTCAGTGATCGACACCCAGGGCTGGGGCAAGCCCTTGTACGCCGTGGCCGCCGCCGGTGTACGCGCGGTCGTCAGCGGGCGGCAATGCCCGCAATGCGAGGGGCCGCTCAGTCTTTCCTCGCGCACCGCATTTGCTCAGCTACTCGAAGGCGTCGTGCCCGCGTGCGTGAAGTGCACACCGTCCCTCGTCGCCGCTGTGGAAGCTGTGCTCGACCCCCGGCGCAAGGCCAAGCGTGATGCTGCGCGAGAGCGTGCACAGCAGCAGCGGGCGCTGGAGGAGGATCTTGACCGTTGGACGTCGGCACAGCGTGAAGTCATGGCAGAGCGTTACGCACTCGTCTTCCAAGAACAGGTCCCAAGAGCGTCGGTGCGGCAGATGACAGCCGCGCTCGCATTGATGCGTTACGCCCCCGCCACAACGCCCCTGTCCAAGGCCGGCGCCTGGGCCGACCCGTGGTATCCCAACCGCGAGCAGCTCGTACCCCTGCTCGGCGAGCTGGTGCGCGCCGAGTTGCTTCAGATCCATCCTGACAGCCCGCCGTCGGCCATGGTGTGGGAGCCGGAGACTCTCGAGCAGGCAAGGATGGCAGCGGACACCAAAGGCGACGAAATCCCCTCACCGCAGCTGACAGACGACTTCTATCCGCTCAGAGCCAGCTTCTACGCACCGTTCGGGACCAGCGAAGGCACGGGCAGCCAGCGCCTGGATGCAACGATGACGGCGAGGCTTGCTCCGGAGCACCTGACCGCAGGCCAGCACGATGATCTGCTGGCTCTGGCCAGAGAACTGATCGCCGAGGAAGCACTGCGCTACTTCACCGCCCGGCTCGCGGACCTGAATCTTCCCGAAGTGCCGGACCTGCACGTGGAACGCCTTCGCGAGGCCGCGTACCGCGCGGCCGCCCACCGCAATCTCGGTGAGATGTACAACTTGGCCTGGCGGGCTACCCGGGGGGCCGCGGAGGCGGCGCAGAAGAACCCGCGTGCCCCACGCGGTCACATGAGCACGCACGCGGTGAACCGGTTCGAGACCGATGCACAGCGAGCTGCTGCCGACCCGGACTGGGAGCTCAAGCCCTTCGATGAAGTGGCAGGCTGCGGCCTGAGTGCGATGACCAGGACCCTTTTCTTCACGGTCCTGAACCTCGTCCCGACGAAGACCAGTCTGCCCGACATCATCAGAACTCTGCCCGAGCCTGCCGAGACTGACGACGACACACTGTCCGGTTCTTCCGCAACCCACAACGGCACAGAAGACGGCGACGAGGACGAACTGAGCAGCCTTGTTGCCTGGTTGGGGGCAACACCGGACGCCTGGGATCCAGCGTCCGTGACACATATCCTCAGCACGTTGCAGGAGCACGGCGCTGGCATGGAACACGAGGTGGACGAGCGCATCGTGCGCGCTGCCGCTGCTCGGCTGGCACAGCTCGAGAAACGACTGCTGCAGGCCCTGGGAGAGCGGCACACCGCTCTCGCCGTTCTCGTGAGCACATGGTTGCTCACCCATCCGGTTACCAATCCTGTGTCCGGGGAGACAGCACCCGTAGGTGAGATCGTCCACCGCCACCTGGCTCATGCCCTGTTCAACCTGCCGTCAGATCATCAGGACATCTCCCTGTGACCAGTTGAGCCGTCGCCAGTGCATCGCCTGGCGGGTGCGGGTGGCCGCGCTGTCCTGGGCGTCGTGCTGCGGTTCCTGACCGCGTTCTTCGAGGATCCTGAGCGGGGACGGCATCCCGCACCGTGATCATGCAGCAGCACGCGAGGAAGCGGCCAGGGAGAAGGAGGTGTTCCCGCTTCGCTGCCTGCTTCGATCGGGCAGACAAGCCTTCGGATCCAGCCTCATGCTCGGCGCCTGGTTCGGAGCCGATCCGCATCAACCAACTGACGTCAGTTTCACGAGCAGCCGGGGCTGAAGCAAGGTGCAGAGGTCAACAAGGTTCAGCCCCGCTTCAGCCCCGCAGGAAATGTGCAGGTCAGAGCTGCCTCGGCACACCGGGCGGGGCTGACGGGGCTGAACCTTACAGTTATCACCAGCATAGGAGCCTCTCGTGCGCGTGTACGTGAAGGAGCCCCAAATCTCTGTACGGCTCATAACTACAAGGTTCAGCCCCGTCAGCCCCGCACCTGGGATACTGGACACCGCTGACCTGCAGCTTTTTGTTGAGGGGCTGACGGGGCTCAGCCCCTCCCTCCCGGCTGGCAGGCTTTCAGCCCCTTCAGCCCCAGCCCAGTGCGGGGCTGAAGGGGCTGAACTTCCGGCATAGGCGTGTCCCCTCCTAGCAGGCTGCTTTTTGTGGGCTAGGCTCTGTCCTGCGGTCTCGAAAAATGAGCCCCGTCAGCCCCGTAGGGCGCACTGCGTCGGCGCCTTACACCCTCAGAGCACACCGTTGTTGACGATGGGTAAGGACGATCTGGTGTCCGGATCATGCGTGCACACAGGCCCTGCCCGTCTGATCGCTCGCAGCTCTGCTGCCCGTGCCAGGCTTCTGTCCGGCCTGCGGGGATGCTCATGAGCGAGGAGTCCAGCGCCTTCGACCCGAAGCGTGCTGCCGAGCAGATCCGCCAGACAACGCTCGAACTCGGGCTTCCTGAGCAAACCGCGACGAAACTCCCCGCCCAGACCCAGGAGGACCGCCCCCTTTCTGCGCCGCCGACCGACGTGCTGCTGCCCTCCGCGCTGACTGACCGTGGCAACGCCAAGCTCTTTGCCCGCCTGTACAGCGACCAGTTCCGTTACGTCATCGGGATGGGCTGGCACTCCTGGGACACCTACCGCTGGAAACTGATCGGTGGAGACGAAGCAGCAGTCTGGGCCGCGGGGGAGATGGCCGAGCAGATCTCGGACCATGACCCCAGCGGACAGTTCACGCCCAGCAAGCTCGCCGCGCACCGACGGCACTCTGAGTCCACGGCCGGCGTCAAGGCGATGCTGTTCCAGGCGCAGGCCGCTCCGAGTCTGCGCCTCGATCCCAACGTGCTGGACGGCGACATCTATGCGCTGTGCACCCCGGCCGGGGTCGTCGACCTGCGGACAGGAGAGCTGCGTAAGCCGGATCCGTTCACCGACATGCACTCACGGGCCACCAACGTCGCTCCCCAGCAGATGCCGATCCCGCGCTGGGAGAGCTTTCTACTCGATACCTTCGGTGACGATGCCAAGGGCCAAGAGACGCGGCGTTTCCTTCACCTGCTTCTCGGGTACTCGATCACCGGCGACGTCGGCGCGCAGGTCCTGCCCTTCCTCTACGGGTCCGGGGCCAACGGCAAGTCCGTGCTCCTGGAAGTCACCATGCGCATCCTGGGTGACTACGCGAACGCGGCGCCGCCCGGGTTCCTCATGGAGAAGGGCAAGTTCACTGAGCATTCCACCGAGTTGACCGAGTTGCACGGGCGCCGCATCGTGGTGTGCAGCGAGCTGAAGCCCAACGACAAGTTCAATGAGGCCCGCGTCAAGCTCCTGACCGGCGGCGACACCATCACTGCCCGCCGCATGCGCCAGAACTTCTTCACCTTCACGCCCACCCACAAGCTCTGGCTGCTCGGCAACCACCGGCCCGAAGTGGGCACCGGCGGGCACGCGTTCTGGCGCCGCATGCGGATCATCCCCTTCGAACGCCGGGTCCCTGACGAACGCAAGATCGACAACCTGGCCGACGAACTGGTCCGGGACGAGGGCCCGGGCATCCTGCACTGGCTTATCGAGGGCGCACGCCGCTACCTGGCCACCCGCGACCGCCTGCACGGACCGGCCTCCGTACGCGTAGCCACCGCCGCCTACGAGACCACCGAAGACCACGTCGGCCGTTTCATCAGCGAGCGCTGCACCCGGACCACCGACGGACACCCCGACCCCGAGCTGCGCGTCGAGCAGAAACTGCTCTACGAGACCTACGGCCGCTGGTGCTCCGATGAAGGCATCCGCGCCTCAACCCCGCGCGCCTTCGCCAGCCGCATCCGTCAGGAACTGGGCCTCGCCTCCCCCGCCGACATGATCAAAAGCAATGCCGCCAAGCTCTACCCCGGGCTCGGCCTGCTCCCCGAGGAAGCCGCCGACAGCGGAAGCATGACCCGATGACGAGCCCAGAGCCACTGCCCGCTCCCACAAGACGACCGTACGATGGACACAGCGTCCCAGGCTGGCTGCGTGCCAGAAACCATTCAGCCGGCGCCGTACTGCCAGGCCGACCCCCGGCCACCCACACGAAGGAGGGCCGATGAGCGCGCTACCGCAGGAGAGCGACCTTGCTCAGGAAGTCGAGATCGTGTGGCTCGAGGACCCGGCCGACCTCGACTACGTCCGTCAGGCCCTTGACAAGGTCAACACTCGCAGAGGCAAGCCGCGCTACGAGCGCGACGGCCGTCTCATCGGCTACACCAACCTCGGCCCCAAGGCCCCCCGTAGCGCGCACAGCGGCCTGTTCGCCCGCCGCACCTTCTACCTCCTCCCGCACGACCGACCCAACCAGCCCGACGACCCCGACGGCCCGTACAAAGTCGGCTCACCCCTGGAAGCAATCGACCCTTGCACGGTGGAGCCGGGCAAAGTCGGCAGAAAGACGGAACGCTCCCAGCGCACCGCAGAGATAATGCCGACCGGAACCTGACCACTAACGTCAGCATGTGCTCCGCTGCTCGCTGCGGCGGTTATGGGTCGTCATCTCGCAGGGGTTGCATGTTGAGCAGGGGCTGAAGGGGCCGAATGTTCAGGTTGCCGTAGCGTAAAGCGCCCCACCCTGGCTCCGGCGTCAACCGGCACAGCCTGCCGTCTGTGCGACTTCACAACAAGTTGTTGCGCCAAGGCCTCGGCCAGCCGGATGCACCAGCGCCGCAATTGCCCGAGTACCCTCACATTAGGTATCCGCCGACACCGTCACGCGTTAAGCCGGCATGGAGATTCACGAGCCCAGCGTCGCAACCAGTCCCATCCCGGCCAGGATGGCGACCACCGCGGCCTGGAGATGCTCACCTTTGACGAAGGCCACGATCTGCTGCGCCTTCTCCAGGTGATCGCGGGGGAGGGCCTGGAGGAGCTGAGCGAGGAAGCCGACTGGTTCGCACGAGAGATCGCCGCACGGCTCCCCTCTGAGAACTGAGCGGCCGCCGAGTCCGGAAGGATCTACGGCAGCACCGTGCTTGCTCGACGGCAAGGTGCTCACGGGCCGCCGCAGGGGTCGACCGATCGAGGAGCGAAGTTCAGCACCGAACCTCTATGGAACATGACCCCAGCTCAGCGGTGGTGTGCACCACTGCGAAGGGGCTGAAGGGACTGAACTTGCAGGTTGGGCATTAGGTACTGTCCGGCGGATCACGGGCGGAGCCATAAGCGGATAGCTGCTGCGGTCACCGTGCCGTGGAAGACGTAGGCGCGTTTGTCGTAACGGGTGGCGTTCTTGAGCCGGTTGATGGTCCGCTCGACCTCGTTGTGCCGCCGGTAGCGCTCGCGGTCGCACCCGGCAGGTCTGCCACCGGTGCTGCCTCTGCGTCGCCGGTTGGCTTGCTGGTCCTTCGGCTCCGGGATCGTGTGCTTGATCCTGCGTCTTCGCAGGTAGCGGCGGTTGCGTCGGGAGCTGTACGCCTTGTCGCCGCTGACATGATCGGGCCGGGTTCGGGGCCGGCCGCCCAGCGGCCGGGGACCCGGATCCGGTCCAGGACCTCAATCATCTGCGGGGCGTCGCCCCACTGGACCAGCGTGAGCAGGAGAGCCATGGGGCGGCAGACGCCTTCGCCGGTGAGGTGGCGCTGGTGACGGCTCTGCTGCTGATCGCGGCAGGAGTAGTCATCGCGCAATGGGCGCACGTCGGATCTGACGGACGCTCAAAGCGTTCCACAGCCTCTAGTCGCACCCGCTCTCGCGCTGGCCTCTCAGCGTCGGTCAACCCGCCGCCCTGCGCGTACCTCACGGACCCCACAGCTACCGGCACCGCCCGGCCGTCGTCAGGCGAACCACCCCGACATCACCCAATCAAGTTCAGTAGTTGAGACGCCGTAGCACAGACGACCTTGGCCGAGAACCCGTCTATCAGGGGCTTCTTCGATCCGCAGAACCATCTGACTTGCGGCCAGGATCACAAGGTTGGATAGATCTCGCTATCGCTATCAAATATGGGGAAACGGTAGACCTGTGCAGTCTATGCCAATTCACACAGCAATCAGCCTCTTGCGATTGGTTTCGAGGACATGAGAGGATGCTGTGTACAGCGAAGAATTCAAATACCCTCAATCACGCTCGGATTATTATTTCTAGGAGTAGGCGATCGATCCGGAAGGGCGGAATCTATCCCCATCCGTAATATTCGCTTATTAAATACGCCTTCAAAATGTGTGATGTGGTCATTAGCCCTGATTCCGAAGCGATCGTCTGGTGAGGAAGACCTAATGATTAGTCCCGAATATCGAAGCCTCATCCCTGCAACGCCCAGGCATCCGATTATCCAACTTTTAATCGAAGCCAGCAGTAGACGACCTTCAGGATGGGCACTGAGGGATACAGTGCGCGAACTCTCCTATACGGAGCTTTTGCAGGAGGTGCTCGTAGAGGGTGGGCGTCTAGCCAATTTAGGTGTCCACCGGGGCGCACCAGTAATGATTGAGGCAACTCAAAATACGCGATACCTGACGGCGTATTTTGCGGCACTTCACCTCGGCGCTAACGTTCTTCCGTACGATGCATCAACTGGCCCAGAAGAGCTCGAACGTGAAATGGCACGCTATGGCGTATTATTTTACCTGGTTCCTGGCGATTCGATTAAAGTATCCAAGCTTAGCGGTCTCTCGCCGCATTGTATTCCGTATCTGGCCGAACTCGACGACGGCAGCTGTGTCCTCCTACCCACGGGAGCCGCCGAGGGGCAACCGAAACGGGCGATACATACTACGGAGGGACTCATCGGGAATGCATCCGCATATGCAAACTCCGTCGGCCTCAATGCTGACGATGTGACAATGATAATGATTTCACCGACATTAGGAATTTGCCACACTGGCCAAATTCTGGCACACATGTTAGTTGCGGGAAGAATTGCATTTTCATCCAATATGATATCGCCTGATGATTTGGTCCGGGAGATGCAGGATGTAAGAACCACAAATGTCACACTCTTGCCCGACCTGCTGGGTGACGCAATGTTGAACGCCTTAGCCAGGGTGCCTACGCTCCGTCAGATTTCCATCGACGGCACCGCAAGCACGAAAGAATTTTTGCCGCACCTAGCAAGTCGAATGAAAGAAGTGGATATAGTGCAGACTTGGGGCGCATCAGGGTGCGGACCAATTCTCACGGTGTGGCTGGCCGGGCGTGACCCCTTGTCGCCCGGATGTGTCGGCACACCCGTAAGGGGGGTCGATATGGAAATCCGCTCTCCTAAAGCGAAAAATAGGGAGTTTGAAGAAGATGGAAGTGTAGGGGAGCTCTGTGCCCGTACCTCTTATGCGATGCACGGCTACTTGTCCGGAGATGAGGCTGATGGAGATGTTTCTACAGAACCCGAACTGATTCGTACGGGATACTTGGGATACGCGGACAATGATGGTCGGGTGTACGTGAAGCCACAGTGAGAGTTCGATCGGTACTACCGGAAAAATCCGGAAAAGGAATCGAAGAGAATTTGAGGTTGAACCGGTGACACCGCCCGTGGTAGGTCGACACCTGGAACGGCTCGCTACTTGGGTTATGCGCTGATGCCACAACCCCGGTATGGCCACGACGCGTTTGCGCCTGACAGATGTGCGCGGCCACAGGCGGTGGTCAGCTCAGCTACGACCCGCTGATTCCTGCGCGCCACTCACGCAAACGCCACCGCCAACAACAATGCCTACGTCGTTGCGGAGTCCAAAGCGCGGGGGCTGCCCACTCGCCAGATGTAAATAATCGTCCCATACCGTGCGCGAAGTTGAACTATATATTGCAGCAAAGATCAACCTACTGCGAGGAGATTAGCGTGACCCATGTCCAGGCCGAGCTTGAGAGCCAGCCCGGGTGCTGGAAGCGCGCAGCCGAGTTGGCGGCCACCTGGTCCGCCGTACTCCCAGCACCCGGAGAGCGGGTGGCCATTGTGGGATGCGGAACGTCACGTTTCATGGGCGAGGCCGTTGCCGCACTGCGCGAAGCGGCGGGCCAGGGCGAGACGGATGCTTTCGCGGCATCAGAGTTCCCTCACACACGACACTACGACCAGGTGATCGCGCTGAGCCGGTCGGGGACCACGACCGAGGTGCTCGATGTACTGGTCAAGGTGCGCGGGCGGTCCCGGACGACAGCCGTGACCGCGGACCCGCGGGCGCCTATCATGGACGCGGCGGACGACGTCATCGTCCTTGAATTCGCCGACGAGAAGTCCGTCGTACAGACCCGGTTCGCCACCTCGGCTCTCACGCTCCTTCGCGCGCACCTCGGTATGCACTCCGACTCCGTCATCTCAGACGGACGCCGCGCACTGACGGAAACACTGCCAGCGGCGCTTACCGAAGCCACGCAGTTCAGCTTCCTGGGGCAGGGCTGGAGCGTTGGTATGGCCCAAGAGGCCGCACTGAAGATGAGGGAAGCTTCGCTGTCGTGGTGCGAGGCCTACCCGGCATTGGAGTACCGCCACGGCCCAATCAGTGTCACGACGCGGTCCACGGTGACCTGGATGTTCGGCGTTGCCCCAGCCGGCCTCGCTGAACAGGTCCGCGCCACTGGGGCCACGTGGATCGAGGGACCGCTCGACCCGCTCGCAGAACTGGTCCGCGCCCAGCGACTAGCCGTCCAACTCGCCGCTGTCCGTGGCCTCGACGCCGACAACCCGCGCCACTTGAGCCGTTCCGTCATCCTTGACAGTGCGTGAGCCAGTCACAGCGCGCGAGCAAAATCCCGCGCGTCGTGCCCGGCGCACCGGCAACCCACCAGCGTATAAACACTGTCCTTCCTGTGTTGCGTCGTTGCATTTTGTCCTCTGCTAACACGACCGCACCTGACGGACAACTTTCCTCCCACCGGGAGCAGTGCAGGATGTGCTCCTTGCGGTACCTGACCGGCCTCAGCGCCCCAGCTACGCAACGCACGTTCACCAGAAATCCAACTCGAACCGATCACACCGAGGCGGACTGCATGAATCAGACGAGCGCCAAAGATATCTACTACGCGGTTTCTGACTCACGTATGGAGCGGGGGAAAGGGATATACCTTTATGATAGTGACGGGAATGGATACATAGACTGTGCCTCGGGGAGCTTCAATCTCTCCCTGGGCTATTCGCACCCTGCGGTGGTCGAGGCCATCAAGGAGCAGGCGGACCAGCTGATCCACGCTAGGTCGGGATTCCAACACCCTCTCATCAACACGCTCGCCTCGAGGTTAGTTGGGCTCGCCCCTAAGAGCATCACTAGCGCGCATCTCAAGGTGACGGGTGGCTCCACGGCCAACGAGGGCGCCATACGGATGGCGCAGCGGGCGACCGGGCGCAGGGACATCATCACGCTCTTCCGAAGCCACGTCGGACAGACCATGACGATGGCAAGTCTTTCTGGCAACGCGTTTCGCAAGGCGAGTGTCCCGTTTCCCTCGGACACTGGCACTCAGGTCCCTGATCCGTACTGCTACCGCTGTTTTTACGGCCAGCAGAGGGAGAGCTGCGGACTCATGTGTGTCGACCGGATCGACGACTTTATCGAGTTCGCGAGTAGCGGCAGCGTGGCTGCAATTCTCGTCGAGCCCATCTCGGCAAACGGCGGGAACATCGTCTCTCCGGAGGGATACTTCGGAAAACTTCGTGATCTCTGCGATCAGCATGGCATCAAGCTCATTCTTGACGAGCTCCAGACGGGTATCGGCCGTACCGGTCACATGTTCGCCGCCGAGTATTTCGGAGTCGAACCCGACGGCATGACCCTTGGCAAGGGGCTCGGTGGATCGGGGGCTCAGGTGGCGGCCATCCTGGCCAGTGACGGACTTTCGGGTCTGCCGGCCGATGATCACTCCTTCACGTTCGGGGCCAATATCATGTCTGCGGCTGCCGCCGTCGCGACGCTTGACGTCATTGACGATCCGGCCTTCCTGGCGAACGTGCGACGTACGGGTGCGCTCATCATGGAGCGCATGGAATCCCTGAAATCCGATTTCTCCTGCATCGGTGATGTCCGCGGCGTCGGCCTGATGATTGGTGTGGAAATTATAGACGCGGACGGTAGGGAGAACGCAAAGCTCACCAATCATCTAGCTGACAAAGCGATGGAGTTCGGTTTGATCATCCGTACTTCCCGGAACGGTCTGGGGAATGTACTCAAGTTCAGGCCTCCGCTGATCATCACTGCGGATGAAGCAACGCTCATGTGTGACAGATTCGAGGCGCTGATGCGCGCGCACGGTATGTAATTATATTCTCCGCGAAAGAGGAAAATGAAGAAGCTTCTTGGTTTCCGTGATTTTGGTGTCGATGTGCTAGTAAAGCTCGGCGGCAGTTTGATGAAAGACGTAGATGCTGCGCGCGAACTCGGAGAGGAGCTTTCACGACTGGCGAAGACGAACCGGGTCATTGTGTTCCCCGGTGGTGGAGAGATCGACAACTACATCGAGGAAATCGACCGTACGCTTCACTTTCCTCCAGAAATTCACCATCAGGCCTGTGCACGGGCGCAGGATCAGACTGGGCTCATGTTCTCCCACCTCTGCCCCGATTCCGAGGTTTTTACCCGGCCCGTGGAGCTTGAACCCATCCTCGACGCTGGGCACGCCGCGATCATGCTACCCATGCAGCAGATCATCGATTTGGATGTCTTCGAGAAGACCTGGGACATTACTTCGGATTCCTGCGCGGCGTGGTTCGCCAAGTTCTTCGACGCGAGCAAGTTCGCCATCATGACCAACGTCCCCGGTATCTATCGTCCTGGAGACGAGACGAAGACTTATCTCACCAGCGTGGACACGGCCGAAGCGATCACGATGGGGCACACCAGCATCGACCAATGCCTTGCTCCGTACCTGGAGGAGGCTGACCTGACCTGTACCGTGCTGCACGGTCACGACATCGAGAGCGTCGTCGGATGGTTCGAGGGAGGGGCGTTCAAGGGAACCACTGTGTATCCGGTCGCCAACAGCTCGCGTGGCTCGGCATGAGCGGGTCGTGCGCCGACATGGTCCAGTGCGGGGACGCCGGCCCGTTCACCGCGAGTCAGAAGGACGCCTTCGTATTGTTCGCGCCCGACTCGGTCGCCAGTGGAACGTACGTCGATGCCCTGGCTTATCTGAATGGGATGGGGATCGGGCTCCATGGATTCCGTTGGATTAAGGTGACCAACAGTCAGGTTGCCGAACTCTACGGGTCCAACCGTATGGGCACGGACAGTGCTGAGGACATCCTGGTGGACAGGCTGTTCACCAGCGGGCCTAGTCTCGCTTGCTGGCTGACGGCGCCGCATTTTTCGGGCCCATCACTCGTCGACACCCTTCGCGTCCTGAAGGGACACAAGGACCCAGCGGAATGCCGTCCTGGGCACCTTCGGCATCTCCTCGGTGCAGAAAACACCGTCATGAACTGCATGCATTCCAGTGACTCTCTTGCCCATGCTGTGAAGGAACTACAAATCCTGGGTGTTTCGTCCTTTGTTCGCGGGGAGGTGGCGCCGAATCAGGACTCGGACGCCCCGACCCCGGAAAGGGAATTCCCCAGTGCGCTGTGGGTCGCCTGTCGGGTTTTTGCTGAGGCCGTGCACAGTCTCTGCGGCGCTGTTCCTAAAGGCTACGCAAAATGGCAGGAGCAGGGTGCCGCCCTCGCGCGCATGTCGACCAAGCCGGAGGGCGTCCTGACGGAGTTGCAGCAGATTTGGGGGCGCCAGGCCGAACTGGTCGAGCTCGCCGTGGGAACCGCCGAGGCAACGGCTCTGCGGCGGGTGGCATCGATTTGTTCGGCGTCCTTTAACGCAGACGACGTCGCCGAGGCCATACGTCCGCTCGGTCTGGCCCTCTCCCCCTGGGAGGACCTCATCTTGCGATGCCAGCAGTTGCGCGGTCCGCTGCCGCAATGGATCGGCCCCCGGAACACTCACTCTGGAAGGATCATTTGTGACGTCATTCGCAGTCGCCGTGGACCTGGCACACAACATCCTGGCCAGGAGTGATCACCGTGGTAGGGCCGGTCTGACCATGAACCTCCCGGCCGAGAGCCGTACCATCGTTGCCTTCGCACTGGGTGGTACACCCGCAGACGAGAACTCGCCGCAACATGTCTCGGAAACGGCCCTAGATGAGATCCTGAGCCTCGCCCGGAGGCGTGCTTCCGGAGTTCCCATCTGCCGGATCGTGGGTTTCGAGGACTTCCTCAGCAGCAGTTACGAAGTGGCTTCGGGCGTTATCGTGCCCCATCCGGCCAGTGAGCTGCTTGTACTGATCGCCGCAGATGAGATCCGGGAGCGGAGTCGGCCTAGGGCGATTGAGGTCGGGCACGGTGTCGGGCAAGTGGCGATCGAACTCGCCCGTCTTTTGCCCTCTGTGTCTATCACTGCATCGGAAGTCAGCCCAATCGCACAGGAAGTCGCCCGTAGAAACGCCAACCGTATTCTCGGCGAACGCCGGGAGCAGGTAGAGTTCGTCCTGGCGCGGGAACATGCCGATGTGCTGAGTCCCTTCATCGGCGTACCGCCGGTGGATATCATCGTTTCCAACCCTCCTCGCCTCAGTGCGGACGACAGCGTGAGCGACGAGATCCGGCTGGATACGGATGACGAAGCCCTCTACGGGCCCGGTGGGGCGGCTGACCACTTCTATCGAGTATTTGCGGAGCAGGGGAAGCGGCTGCTTACCGAAAATGGAGCGGTCGTCGTTGAATTCTCGAAGTCAAGAGACTGGCAGATTGCGCACTTTGAGAAGAACGGATGGGAGGTGGAGATCTGGGATCGAGAGACTCGTTCCGCGCGGGACGCGGACGCTCTGCTCCGGCCCATGACACCGACCGGTCACCGGGTCCTGGTTGCACGTCCGATATGACAGGGTCGCTCTCGTTATATGCCTGAAACAGCACCAACCGGGTACGAATGGGAAAGCCCGTCGTATCCGGGTGGTCGCTTCATCGATTGCGAGATAGCCAGTTCATCAGCAGCGGTGTCACGGCCATCAGATCGCCACCGTCCACCGTCAGCGAGGCCCTGTCGCGCGCCTGTTGGTCCGCGTTGTAGGCGATACTGAGGCCGATTGCGTCGAACAACGGAAGGTCCGATCGGCTGTCACCGATGGCGGCGCACTGGGATGGGCTGAAGCCGAGGTGCTTCGCATAGCGCAGCGCGAAGTCGCGTTTACCAAATTCGTCGAGGGGTGCCTGGACTCGGCCAGTGAAAGACCCGTTGACGCATTCCAGTTCAGGTCCGCAGTACGCCGCGAATGCGAACCTCTTGCTAAGATGTCTTCCGATCGGTTGCCAGGCCAAGGTCGCCAGTACCGGCAGAAGGCGATGTGCGCGACACCACTCAACCGTTTCTGCAATCCCGTCGACCAGCGGCAGTTGAGTAAGCCAGCCGTCGATTTCCTCTTCGGTGTGGCCCGCCCACGCGAGAGCGTCGGCCGCCGCGACTTCAGGGTTGGTCAACAGGCCGGCCGCATAGGCCGCTTCGGCCTTCGTCATCTCCCTTTCCGTGCCGAGGTAGCGGGCCACGTGGACAGCGGAGCCGGGAGCCGGTACGAGGGTTCCGTCGATGTCGACGAATACTATCCCGCCCCATTCCGATAGATCGGAAATGTCCTCCCACGCGTCGCCCTCAACACGCATTCCTGCCCCTTCCGGTCGTGTCAATTACTTCGTCAGGGAGGCGGGTAGGACACCGTGCTACCAACGCCGCTTCGCACCCGCCAGGTTACAGGGGGCGAGGTACATGTTTCCGTGATGTGCAGCAGATAGCCGCTCCAACGCGTATGGCGCCGGGCGGGAAGCCCGTCCTTGTCGGTGCGCGGCGGTACGCGCCTACGGGCATCGACGAAGTACTGCTGCGGCAGAGAGCAGCGCTTCGAGTGCGGGTACGGTTGCCCGGTCAGATGCGTGGCAGCGACTGCGGTCAGCTGAGTGATAGGGTGTCTGGGCCGGGAGCACAGGTGCACCGGGCGCCCGTACGGTTCGGCCCACTTGGCGGTGAACAACGGATCTAGCAACTCAGGTGCACCTCGCTGGTCACCGATGCGATCGAGATGGCCGCGGCTGCCCCCGGCGGCCGGGCCCACGGCGTCGTCCTCCACACCCATAGGGGCACAACACAGCACGGCCGCCTTCGCCAAGGTGTGCCGCAGGCACGGCATCCGCCGCAGCATGGGCGGGTCGGCTCGGGCTACGACAATGCTGTTGCCGAGTCGTTCTTCCAGGGCCGCAGGCACGAACTGCTCTACGAAGGTTAAGAACGGCTAACACAATGACCTGAGTTGTCGGTGGGTGATGAGGCAGCAGGCCAGTTTGAGGAACGCTTCGTGAATGTCGGCTCGGCGTTCCC
>NZ_JBEXOS010000037.1:0-78629 GCF_040611655.1 Streptomyces sp. NPDC006552 | reverse complement strand
CCGCGCCCCTGAGATGCGCACTGCGTGCGCCATCTCATCGGGCCCATGGGGCTGCGGCGAAGCCGCATGCTCCAGGGGCGCGGGGAACTGCGCGACCAGCCCCCACCGGCCGTCGCCCGAACGACTACCCAGGGGCGCGGGGAACTGCGCGCTCAGCCCCCACCGGCGGGGCAGCCGAAAGGGCCCGCCCCCTACCCCCCGGATGCCTTGAGGGCTACCCAGAGTTCCATTCGGACATCCGGGTCGTCGAGGGAGCGGCCGAGGATCTCCTCGACCCTGCGCATCCGGTACCGGAGCGTATGCCGATGCACCCCCAGATCCGCGGCGGCGGCGTCCCACTGCCCGTGCCGCGACAACCACGCCCGCAACGAGGCGACCAGGTCCCCCCGCCCGGTCGCGTCATGGTCCCGCAGGGCCCGCAGCAACCCGTCCGCGAACGCCCGCACCGCGTCGTCCCCGAGCAGCGGCAGGATCGACCCGGCCGCCACGTCCTCGTGCTCGACCAGCACCCGCCCGCGCCGCCGCGCGACGGACAGCGCCTGCTCGGCCTGGCGGAACGCGGTCGCCGCAGCGATCGGCCCGGACGGCGCCGAGACCCCGATGACCAGCTCGTCCTCGGCGGAGCCCTCCGCACGGGTCGCCTCCAGCACCTCGGCGTACTGCACGCACGCCTCCGCGGCCGCGCCCCCGTCGACGACGAGGAGCACCGCGCGCTCCCCGTCCGGGACGACCAGGACGGCCTCGCCGGCCCGCGCGGCGGCGGATTCGACGACGTCCACGAGGACGGTCAGCGGGTCGCCGGGGGCGCCGCCCGCTCCGGTCACCGCCTCCGCGAGCAGCAGGGACGTCCCGGTGCCCGCCGTGGTCCCGGCCGACGTGCCGGCCGCGGGCGCGACGCCCGAGGGCGGTGGCGCCACGGCCTCCGCCGCCACCATCCGGAACGGCGCGTCCAGGAGCGCCCCGTACAGGTCCCCGGCGACGGCCCGCGCGTGGTCGGGCTCGCCCGCGAGCAGCATCCGCAGCACCGCGGCGCCGATCCGCTGCTCGGCGGCGTACAGCGCGCGCGAGCGTTCGGTGGTGAGCGTCAGGAGCGCGATCGCGGAGTGCAGCGCGTACCGCTCCGCGGTGCCGAGGGTGGCCGCCGTGCCGACGGCGAGCGCGGCGCGGGCCCGGCGGCCGGTGCCGATGGAGTGCAGTTCGACGCGGTCGTCGCCGTCGCCCGCCACGACGGCGCTGGCGGGCGCGGGCCGCTCCCGCAGCCGTTCCACGTCGGCGGTGAGCCGGGCGGCCCGGCGGCCCGCCCACTCGGGCGCGGTGGCGACGACGGCGCCCGAGGCGTCGTAGAGCGCGGCCCAGCCGTTCACCTGCCCGGCGAGCACGGCGAGGAGCCCCTCCGGCCCCTCGTTCAGGGCCTGCTTGGTCAGCTCGCGCTGCGCGGCGAAGCCGGAGGTGACGGCCCGGTACTGGTCGGCGGCGATGGCCGCGGAGACGGCCTTGCTGATGGCGAGGAAGGGCGTGCGGGGCGGCACTTCGAGCAGCGGCAGCCGCTCCTCCCGGGCCGCCCGCACGAGTGCCTCCGGTACGGCGTCGTAGTTGACGCCGACCGCGAAGCCGAGGCCGACCACGCCTGCGGCGCTGAGCCGCTTCACGTAGCGGCGCATCGCCTCGGCGTCCTCGGCGTCCAGTTTCAGGGCGGTGATCAGGAGCAGTTCGCCGCCCTCCATGTAGGGGACGGGGTCGGCGAGCTCGCTCACGTGGGCCCAGCGGACGGGGGTGTCCAGATGGTCCTCGCCCGCCCGCACGGTGAGTTTGAGCGCCGAATGGTGGACGAGCGAGGCGAGGGTGGGCGGCATGGGACGGCCTTCGGGTGAGCGGAAATACGTGGGGGGACCGAAAGTGTGAAGCTTTTGGCCGGTCCGTATGAACGACCAGTGCCGATTCTGCCTCACCGTACGTACCCCGGAGGGCCACCCCCGGCGATTCTCAGCGCACGTTCACGTCCGCAGCCGCACCAGGAGGGGCGGCGCGTGCTCCCCGCGCACGGTGGTGAGCGAGAGCACGGCGTGGCCGGGCGGCACGGCGTGGGCGAGGTCGGAGGCGGACCAGCGTTCGCGTTCGACCTGGCGGACGGTGACGGCGCGGGCGGTCGGCGCGCGCCCGGTGATCACCCGGCGCACCGCGTGCAGCGCCTTGCCCGCGGGGGTCTCGGCGATGATCTGCCGGTCGGTGACGTCGCGGGCCTCGGTCCACTCCTTGCCCCACACCTCGGCGAAGTCCTGCCCGTCCCAGGGGGTGAGCCCGGACAGCGCCATCCGGCACCCGACGGAGCCGAGCAGCGGTCCGCGCAGCGGGCGCGGCACGTCGTCGAGGGTGCGCAGGGTCAGCACGGCCCCGGCGTTCGCCGAGCGCAGCCGCTGCAGGCCGCGGACGGCCTGGGGGGTGACGACGCCGCTCGCGTCGTCGAGGATCAGGCAGGCGAAGAGCGAGCGGTCCTCGCGGACGGCGGCGCTCGTCATGAACTGGGCGAGCACGAGCCGGGCCAGGATGCGCGAGGCATCGGCGTGGCCGCGCTCGGGCAGGTCGATGCGGACCCGGACGGGGTGGTCGAGGGCGCGCAGCGAGAAGGGCCGGGTGGCGCCGGAGGTGTCGAAGAACGCGGCGAAGGCGGGCCGGTCGAGCAGCGCGATCCGGTCGGCGAGCACGGCGCCGACGTCGCCGGGGTGGCCCAGCTGGCGTTCGCGTGCGTCGAGTTCGCGCAGCATGGCCTCGTGTCCCGCCTCGGTGAGCGCGGTGCGCAGGGCGCCGAGCGCGGTCGGCGCCCCGTCGAGGAGCTGGCGCAGCTCGGGGACGGAGGGGAAGCGGCCGTGGACGGTGAAGTAGGGGCCGAGGAGCTGGCCGAGGACGGTCGTGGCGCGCCGGCTGTCGCCCCCGGGGTGCGGGTCGGCGAGGTCGCCGACGAGGGCTTCGGCGAGCACGGCGGCGGCCTCGTCCGGGTCCGTGCTGCCGCCGTAGAGGTCGAGGTCGTGGACGGAGTCGGGCTGTCCGACGCGGACGACGACGTCGTAGGTGTCCGGCGAGCCGAGCCCCGCCCCGGCGGCTCCCACGACGACCACGGCGCTCCGGCCGGCGAGCGCGCCCAGGCAGAGCGACTCCGCCAGCGGCCACACGACGCCGCTGGTCTTGCCCGCGCCGGGCGGGCCGACGGCCAGCAGGGAGGTGCCGACCAGGTCGGGGCCGAGGGCGAGGCCGACGCCGCGGTAGGCGTAGGGGTTGCGCTCGTCGTCGGCGGCGGTGCCGATCCGCACCTGGGCGGTGGCGAGGTCGTGGCGGGCGGCGCGGGCGGGCAGATCGCGGGCGCCGGAGGGGTGCGGGCAGGCGGCGGCGCCGTCGCGGGCGACGGCGGCGGCGAACGAGGCGAGGGTGTGCCGGCCCCGCTTGACGCCCTGCCAGGCGCGGGCGATGCGGGCGTGGTCGACGTCGCGCATCAGTCCGGCGCGGGCGTCGGCCCCCAGCCGCTCGGCGGCGGCGACGGCGCCTGCCTCGCGCAGCTGGGGCCACTGGGCGGGGTCGGCCTCCGGGGCGGGCGACCGCTCGGGCCCCGCGGGGGCCGCGGAGCGCCAGGCGGGGTAGCCGAAGCGGCGCCACAGCTCGCCCCAGCGGCCGAGCCGGCCGACGGCGACCGCGATCCCGACCGCGAAGAGCGCGTAGTAGAGGTAGACCACGACGACCGAGGCGAGGGAGTGCGGTGACACCCAGGAGTCCGGGATCATCGCGTAGAGCGGCAGCAGCCACCAGCCGCCCAGGTAGCCGTTCCACAGCAGCGACCAGACGAGCCAGCCGACCAGGAACGCGATCAGCGCCCCGCTGAGCAGCTGCCGGGTGGGGGTGCGCTCGGGTTCCTGCGCCGCCCGTGGCCGGTGTCCGAAGCGCCAGATGCCGGGGGCCGCGGCGGGCCGGGGCGTGCGCAGCCAGGTCAGGAACGCGCCGCCCGCGGAGCCGGCCTGCTCGCCCGGCGCGTGGGCGGGGCGCGGCGGCGGCACGGCTCCGCCGGGGGGCAGCCCGCGCTCGCCGGCGTGGCCGCCCGTGTCCTGCATGCCCTCGCTGCTCATGGCCTTCCCCCCTGACCTGGCGGTCCGTCCGTACCCAGCACGTAGATCCGGGCTCAATCTAGTGCCCGTGTCCAGGGAGTCCACCGCTGACGCGGCGCGGCGTCAGACCGCGTGCCGCCGGGCGCGGCTGTCCATCCCGGACAACCCGCGCGCCCGACCCCACCCGAATGGAGCATGACCGCGTCCGCGGGCCGCGCCTAACCTGCGAGAACACCCCCGACCCCACCCGGCGAGACCGGAATCTGAACCAGGAGCCCCGCATGAGCGACATCCCGCAGGAGCGCCGCGTCGTCACCGCCATCCCCGGCCCGAAGTCGCAGGAGCTGCAGGCCCGCCGGCTGGCGTCGGTCGCGGCCGGTGTGGGCTCCACGCTGCCCGTCTTCACCGCCCGGGTGGACCGCGGCATCATCGAGGACGTCGACGGCAACCGTCTGATCGACTTCGGTTCCGGCATCGCGGTCACCTCGGTCGGCGCGAGCGCCGAGGCGGTCGTGCGCCGGGCCTCCGCCCAGCTCCAGGACTTCACCCACACCTGTTTCATGGTCACGCCGTACGAGGGCTACGTCGCCGTTGCCGAGGCGCTGGCCGAGCTGACGCCGGGCGACCACGCCAAGAAGTCGGCGCTGTTCAACTCGGGCGCCGAGGCCGTGGAGAACGCGGTCAAGATCGCCCGTGCGTACACCAAGCGCCAGGCGGTCGTCGTCTTCGACCACGGCTACCACGGCCGTACGAACCTGACGATGGCGCTGACCTCGAAGAACATGCCGTACAAGCAGGGCTTCGGCCCGTTCGCGCCCGAGGTCTACCGGGTGCCGGTGGCGTACGGCTACCGCTGGCCGACCGGCGCGCAGAACGCCGGTCCGGAGGCGGCGGCCCAGGCGATCGACGAGATCACCAAGCAGGTCGGCGCGGAGAACGTCGCGGCGATCATCATCGAGCCGGTGCTCGGCGAGGGCGGCTTCATCGAGCCGGCCAAGGGCTTCCTGCCGGCGGTGCGGCAGTTCGCCGCGGACCACGGCATCGTCTTCGTGGCGGACGAGATCCAGTCCGGCTTCTGCCGTACCGGCCAGTGGTTCGCCTGTGAGGACGAAGGCATCGTCCCGGACCTGATCACCACCGCCAAGGGCATCGCGGGCGGCCTCCCGCTCGCCGCCGTGACCGGCCGCGCCGAGATCATGGACGCCGCGCACGCGGGCGGCCTCGGCGGCACCTACGGCGGCAACCCGGTGGCCTGTGCCGGTGCGCTCGGCGCCATCGAGACAATGAAGGAGCTGGATCTCAACGCCCGCGCGAAGGAGATCGAGCGGACGATGAAGGCGCGCCTGACGGCGATGGCGGAGAAGTTCCCCGCCATCGGCGACGTGCGCGGCCGCGGCGGCATGATCGCCATCGAGCTGGTGAAGGACCGGGCCACCAAGGAGCCGCACCCGGAGGCGACCGCCGCCCTGGCCAAGGCCTGCCACGCCGAGGGGCTCCTCGTCCTCACCTGCGGCACCTACGGCAACGTGCTGCGCTTCCTGCCCCCGCTGGTGATCGGCCAGGACCTGCTGAACGAGGGCCTGGACATCATCGAGAGCGCCTTCGCCGCGCTGTGACCCGTCCGCGGCCCGGCCCCGGCGGTCGGGCCGTGTGAAGAAGGTGTGGGGGGCCGATGGCAGGTTCGCCAAGCGCCTGTCGCGCCCCCGTCCCCCTGTCGTACGGTTTCCGCAGATGAGAGAAACACCCCGCCCACAGGGGACTGTGGGCGACACCGGGTCGGAGCCTCCCCAGCCCCGCCCTGGTCGTGCCCTCGCGCACACACCCGGAGCCTCCGGCTCCGGAACTCCTCACCGATCGGACGGTCGCCCGCCCCACACCCCCCGGGGCGCGCGGCACGCCGGTCCGTTCGGCCGGCCCGGAACTACCCCCCCTGTTCCGGGCCGGCCGACCATTTTCTCCGCGCTCCTCGCGGGCCTCGCCCTCCTCCTGTTCGCCGGGCTCACCTGGCAGGTGGCGGTGGACGGCCCGCTCCTCCGCGCCGACGAGCGCCTCGGTGCCGCGATCCGTACGAGCGCGGTCCCGGCGGGCCCGGCCGAGTTCTTCGCCGACCTCGGCAACATGACCGTGGCGCTGCCGGTCCTCGCACTCACCCTCGCCTACGTCACCTGGCGCACCCGGCAGTGGCTCCCCGCCGTCACGGCGCTCGTCACCATGGCGCTGGTCCCGGCCCTGGTCGTCCCGCTCAAGACCGGGCTCGCCCGCCCCGGTCCGCCGCCGATGGCACCGGCGAGCGGCTTCTACCCGTCCGGTCACACGCTGACGGCGGCGGTCGCGTACGGGCTCTGCGTCCTGCTGCTGGGCGCGGTGTGCCGTACCCGCGCGTGGGCCTACGGCTGCGTCGTGGTGAACGCGGCCGTAGGCCTCGGGCTTGTCCGGCAGGGGTATCACTGGCCGGTGGACGTGGTCGGCAGCTGGTGCCTGGCGGCCCTGCTGCTGGCCGCCGCCGGGTGTGCGATCAGCCGAAGTACGCGTCGAAGTTCTTCTGGAACTCCCCGCCGCCGAAGCGGTCCCAGTTGACCGACCACGTCATCAGGCCGCGCAGGGCGGGCCAGGTGCCGTGGGTGGCGTAGGAGCCGCAGTCGGTCTTCTTGGTGAGGCAGTTGAGCGCCTTGGTCGTCTCGGCCGGGGAGACGTAGCCGTTGCCCGCGTTGGTCGTGGCGGGCATGCCGATGGCCACCTGGTCGGGGCGGAGCGGCGGAAAGACGTTGTTCGCGTTCCCGGCGACCGGGAAGCCCGTCAGGAGCATGTCGGTCATGGCGATGTGGAAGTCGGCGCCGCCCATGGAGTGGTACTGGTTGTCGAGGCCCATGATGGGGCCGGAGTTGTAGTCCTGGACGTGCAGCAGCGTGAGGTCGTCGCGCAGGGCGTGGATGACCGGCAGGTAGGCGCCGCAGCGCGGGTCCTGGCCGCCCCATTTGCCGGTGCCGTAGAACTGGTAGCCGTTCTGGACGAAGAAGGTCTCCGGGGCCATGGTCAGGACGAACTTCTCGCCGTACTTGGCCTTCAGGGTCTTCAGCGCCGAGATGAGGTTGACGATCACCGGGGTCTTCGGGTTCCTGAAGTCCGTGTCGTCGGCGTTCAGGGAGAGCGAGTGGCCCTCGAAGTCGACGTCCAGGCCGTCGAGACCGTACTCGTCGATGATCTTCGAGACGGACGAGACGAACAGGTCGCGGGCGGCCGTGGTGGTGAGCTGGACCTGGCCGTTCTGGCCACCGATGGAGATCAGCACCTTCTTGCCCGCCGCCTGCTTGGCCTTGATGGCGGCCTTGAAGGCGGCGTCCGACTCGACCGTGGGGCACTCGGTGACCGGGCAGCGGGTGAAGCGGATGTCGCCCGAGGTCGTCGAGGTGGGTTCGCCGAAGGCGAGGTCGATGACGTCCCAGCTGTCGGGGACGTCGGCGAGGCGGGTGTAGCCGGCGCCGTTGGCGAAGCTCGCGTGGAGGTAGCCGACGAGCGCGTGCGCCGGGAGGCCGGAGGAGGAGCCGCCCCCGTCGCCCGGGCTCTGGGCGGTCGTCACGGTGACCGCGGCGGACTTCGGGGACTCGCCCGCCTCGTTGAGCGCCGCGACCTGGTAGCTGTACGCCGTGGCGGGCGTGAGGCCGGTGAGCGTGGTGGAGGTGCCGGTCACGGTGCGGGCCCTGGCGCCGTTGGCGTAGAGCGCGTAGCTCGTGGCGCCGGGGACCGCGGTCCAGGAGAGGGCGACGCTGGTGGCGGTGGTCGCGCCGGCCGTCAGCCCGGTGGGGGCCGTCGGCGGGACGGGGGCCTCGGTGCCGGGGCCGAGCAGGGTGAGGTCGTCGGCGTTGTAGGCGGGCGTGCCGTACCAGCCGTGGGTGTAGATGGTGACCTTGGTCGTGCCGGGACCGGTGCGGAAGGTCGTGGTCAGCCGCTGCCAGTCGGGGGCCGACGCGGTCCAGGTCGACACGTCGGTGGTGCCGGTGCCGCTCGCGCCGAGGTAGACGTAGGAGCCGCGGACGTAGCCGGAGAGGGTGTAGGCCGAGTCCGGTTTCACGGTGACGGTCTGGGAGCACTGGGCGTTGTCGGACGCGGACGGGGTGGCCCGCAGGGACGCGGTGCCGCCGTGCACGGGTGAGGTGACCGTCGTGCCGGTGTTCGCCGAGCAGCTCCAGCCGGTCAGGGACGACTCGAAGCCGCCGTTCTTCGCCAGGTCGGCGTCGGCCGCGCCGGCCGTGGGGGCGGAGAGGGCGGTGAGGCCGGTCGCGGCGAGCGCGGCGGCCGTGAGCGCGGTGAGCACGCGGCGCCAGGTACGGGTCCGGGGTCGGGTCCTGGGTCGGGGACGGTCCATGGGTGCCTCCGGGCGGGGCGGGGGACAGGGCACGGTGGAGCGCGCCCAATTTGGTCCAGACCAATAAGGTTGTCAAGAGTTTCACCACCTCTACTCCCCCGCACCGCGCGCCAGTTGGGCGGCCGCCTCGTGCATCGCGAGCTCCAGCAGCCCGGGGTCGGTGAGGGTGCCGGAGCCGTCCGGCGCCACCAGCCAGCGCACACCGCCGGCCGAGCGCCCGGGGTAGGGCACCACGATCCAGGTGCCGAGCCCCGCGCCGCGCACGCCCGTGCCGAGCCAGCGCGAGACCGTGCCGGGCGGCACGAAGTAGCCGATGCGGGCGTCACCGAAGTCGGCGAGGACCGGCCCCGGGCGGCCGACGACGCGGTGCAGGATGTCGAGCGTGGGGTAGCCCAGCTCCCCCGGCAGGATCAGGACGTCCCACTTGCGGCCCGCGGGCAGCAGCGCCACCGCGAGCGGATCGTGCTTCCACTCGCGGCGGCACGCCGCCGGGTCCGGCGCCACCGATACCAGCCACTCGACCGCCGACCCAACCTCCGAGCCCGTCATGACGGGACCTCCCTGTGCACTGCGACGCGGATGTGTCACGAGGGAGAGGGGATCGAGGCCCGGGCGTTACGCGGGTTCGGGCGGCTTCTTGGAGATCCGGGCCGCGCAGGCCTGCCTCAGCTGTCGAAGCCGAGGCCCAGACCGTCCATCGCCCGCAGCCACAGGTTGCGCCGGCCGCCGTTGGCGTCGGCGCGGGCCAGCGACCATTTGGTGAGGGCGATGCCGGTGTACGCGAACGGCTCCGGCGGGAACGGCAGCGGCTTCGTACGGACCATCTCCAGCTCCGTCCGGTCCGTGCGCTCACCGGAGAGCAGGTCGAGCATGACGTCCGCGCCGAAGCGGGACGCGCCGACGCCCAGGCCCGTGTACCCGGCGGCGTAGGCGACCCGGCCGCCGTGGGCGGTGCCGAAGAACGCCGAGAAGCGCGAGCAGGTGTCGATCGCGCCGCCCCACGCGTGCGTGAAGCGCACCCCCTCCAGCTGCGGGAAGCAGGTGAAGAAGTGCTCCGCGAGCCGCGCGTACGTCTCGGGCCGGTGATCGTGCTCCGCCCGCACGCGGCCGCCGTAGGGGTAGACGGCGTCGTAGCCGCCCCACAGGATCCGGTGGTCCGCGGAGAGCCGGAAGTAGTGGAACTGGTTGGCCGAGTCGCCGAGCCCCTGGCGGTTCTTCCAGCCGACGGACTCCAGCTGGGCGGCGGTGAGCGGCTCGGTCATCAGCGCGTAGTCGTAGACCGGGACCGTGTACGAACGCACCCGCTTGACCAGCGACGGGAAGACGTTCGTGCCGAGCGCGGCGTGCTGGGCGAAGATCCGGCCGTAGGGAGTGCGGACGGCCACGCCGGCCGGGCGGGAGACGAGCCGCGTCGCCGGGGTGTGCTCGTAGATCCGTACGCCGAGGCCGAGGCAGGCCCGCTTCAGGCCCCAGGCGAGCTTGGCCGGGTGGAGCATCGCGACGCCGTCGCGGTCGTACAGGGCGCCGAGGAAGGTCGGGGACGCGACCTGCTCGCGCACCTGGTCGGCGTCGAGCAGTTCGAGGCCGTCGGCGAGGCCCGCCTCGCTCAGCTCCGCGTAGAACTCGCGCAACTCGGTCACCTGGTGCGGCTGGGTCGCCACGTCCAGCTCGCCGGTGCGTTCGAAGTCGCAGTCGATGGCGTAGCGGGCGACCGCGGCCTCGATGGCGTCGAGGTTGGCGGCGCCCAGCTCCTCCAGCTTCTTGATCTCGGCGGGCCAGCGGGCGAGCCCGTTGGCCGTGCCGTGGGTGAGGGAGGCGGCACAGAAACCGCCGTTGCGTCCGGAGGCGGCCCAGCCGATCTCCTCGGCCTCGACGAGGACCACGTCCCGGCCGGGGTCGCGCTCCTTGGCGAGCAGCGCCGTCCACAGGCCGCTGTACCCGCCGCCGACGACGAGCAGGTCGCAGCGCTCGTCGCCGGTCAGGGCAGGCAGCGCCTGCGGCTTGGCGGGGTCGTCCAGCCAGTACGGGACGGGTTTGGCGTCGGCCAGCGACGCGGTCCATCGATCCGTACGGTTCTCGCGATTCATGGCTCCAGCGGCCATGATTCCAACTCCCTCGGACATACTCAGTGGGCTGTCTTGTTCTTCCGCTTGCCGACCATCATTCCGGCCAGCACGCAGACCACGGCGACCAGGAACATCGCCGTGCCGATGACATTGATCTGCACCGGGGTGCCCCGCTGTGCCGAACCCCAGACGAACATGGGGAAGGTGACGGTGGAGCCCGCGTTGAAATTGGTGATGATGAAGTCGTCGAAGGAGAGCGCGAACGCGAGCAGCGCGCCGGCGGCGATGCCCGGCGCCGCGATCGGCAGCGTGACGCGCAGGAAGGTCTGCACGGGGCCCGCGTACAGGTCCTGCGCGGCCTGCTCCAGGCGTGGGTCCATCGACATCACGCGCGCCTTCACCGCTGTCACGACGAAGCTGAGGCAGAACATGATGTGGGCGATGAGGATCGTCCAGAACCCCAGCTGAGCGCCCATGTTGAGGAAGAGCGTGAGCAGCGAGGCCGCCATCACGACCTCCGGCATGGCCATGGGCAGGAAGATCAGCGAGTTGACCGCGCCGCGCGCCCGGAACCGGTAGCGCACGAGCGCGAAGGCGATCATCGTGCCGAGGACGGTCGCGCCGAGCGTCGCCCACACCGCGAGCCGCAGGCTCAGCGAGAGCGAGCCGCACATGTCGGCGACGCCGCACGGGTTCTTCCAGGCGTCCAGCGAGAACTGCTGCCATTCGTAATTGAAGCGGCCTTTGGGTTTGTTGAAGGAGAAGACCGTGACGACGACGTTCGGCAGGAGCAGATAGGCGAGCGTGATCAGCCCCGCTATCACCACGAGATTCTTCCGCAGCCAGCGCATCAGACGAGATCCTCCGTTCCGGCCCGGCGAATGTAGAAGGTGACCATGAGGAGAATGGCCGCCATGAGGATGAAGGAGAGCGCGGCGGCGGTCGGGTAGTCGAGGATGCGCAGGAACTGCGTCTGGATGACGTTGCCGACCATGCGGGTGTCGGTGGAGCCGAGCAGGTCCGCGTTGACGTAGTCGCCGGCCGCCGGGATGAAGGTGAGCAGGGTGCCGGAGACGACACCGGGCATCGACAGCGGGAAGGTCACCTTGCGGAAGGTGGTCGCGGGCGAGGCGTAGAGATCGCCCGCGGCTTCGTGCAGCCGGCCGTCGATGCGTTCGAGCGACGTGTAGAGCGGCAGGATCATGAACGGCAGGAAGTTGTAGGTCAGTCCGCACACCACCGCGAGCGGGGTGGCCAGGACCCGGTCGCCCTCGGTCATCCCGAGCCAGGTCGTGACGTCGAGCAGGTGCAGGGTGTTGAGCGCGCCGACGACCGGGCCGCCGTCGGCGAGGATCGTCTTCCAGGCGAGTGTGCGGATCAGGAAGCTGGTGAAGAACGGCGCGATGACCAGGACCAGCACGACGTTGCGCCAGCGGCCCGCGCGGAACGCGATGAGGTAGGCCAGCGGGTAGCCGAGCAGCAGGCACAGCAGCGTGGCGCAGCCCGCGTACAGCACCGAGCGCAGGAACTGCGGGTAGTAGTCGGCGAGCGCGTCCCAGTAGGTGGCGAAGTGCCAGGTGACCTTGAAGCCGTCCTCGAGCGACCCTTGCTGGACGGAGGTGGAGGCCTGGTAGACCATCGGCAGGGCGAAGAAGACGACCAGCCACAGGATGCCGGGCAGCAGCAGCCAGTACGGGACGAGGCGGCCGCGCCGGCGGGGCCTGCGCGGGGTGTCGGTGGGCGCCGCGGGGGGCGCTTCGGTGAGGGTGCTCATGCCGCCGCGTCCTCCGCGACCTTCTCCACGCCCGCCCCGGCGTCCTGCGCGGCGTCGAGCCCGAAGGTGTGGGCCGGGTTCCAGTGCAGGACGACCTCGGCGCCGGGCACGAGCCGGGCGTCGCGCTCGATGTTCTGGGCGTAGACCTCGAAGGCGGCGCAGAGCGGGCTGTCGACGACGTACTGGGTGGAGACGCCGATGAAGCTGGAGTCGGCGATGCGGCCGGTGATGCGGTTACGCCCGGCCGGGACCGTGCCCGCGTCGTCGGCGTGGGTGAGCGAGATCTTCTCGGGCCGGATGCCGACCAGGACCTTGCCGCCCCGCGCGGTGGCGCCGGAACAGCGCGCGGCGGGCAGCAGCAGGGTGCCGTCGCCCGTCGTGAGGGTCAGGTCGTCCCCGGTGCGTCCGGCGATCTCGGCCTCGATGAAGTTCGAGGTGCCGAGGAAGTTGGCGACGAAGGCGGAGGACGGGTTCTCGTACAGGTCGGTGGGGGCACCGAGCTGTTCGACGCGGCCGCGGTTCATCACGGCGACGGTGTCGGCCATGGTCATGGCCTCCTCCTGGTCGTGCGTGACGTGGACGAAGGTGATGCCGACCTCCGTCTGGATGCGCTTGAGCTCCAGCTGCATCTGGCGGCGCAGCTTGAGGTCGAGGGCGCCGAGCGGCTCGTCGAGCAGGAGCACCTTGGGGTGGTTGATGAGGGCGCGGGCCACGGCGACGCGCTGCTGCTGGCCGCCGGAGAGCTGCTGCGGCTTCTTGCGGATGTGCTCGCCGAGCTGGACCAGGTCGAGCATCTCCTCGACCTGCTTCTTCACCGACTTGATGCCGCGCCGGCGCAGGCCGAAGGCGACGTTCTCGAAGATGTCCAGGTGCGGGAAGAGGGCGTAGGACTGGAAGACGGTGTTCACCGGCCGCTTGTGGGGCGGCAGCGCGGTGACGTCCTGGTCGCCGAGGTGAACCGTTCCTGTGGTCGGCTCCTCCAGGCCCGCGATCATGCGCAGGGTGGTCGTCTTGCCGCAGCCGGAGGCGCCGAGCAGCGCGAAGAAGGAGCCTTGCGGGACGGTGAGGTCCAGTGGCCGGACGGCGGTGAACCCGTTGTCGTACGTCTTGCTGATCCCGGTGAGACGGACGTCGCCGCCGTGGTCGGTCGTCATGGTGTGTCCAAGGAGTCTGGGGGCGGGGGCAGTTACGGGCGGGGCCGGCTCAGCCGCCGGACAGCTGGGCGAACTTCTCCTCGAAGGCCGTCTCTTCCTTCGCGGTGAGCGAGCGGAAGCTGTGCGCCTTGGCCGACATCGCCTTGTCGGGGACGATCAGCGGGTCGTGCGCCACGTCCTTGTCGATCTTGACGAGTTCCGGGGTGACGACGGCGCTGTCGAGCGGCGTGACGTAGTTGATCCAGGCGGCCACTTCGGCGCCGACGGCCGGCTCGTAGTAGTAGTCCATGAGCTTCTCGGCGTTCGTCTTGTGCCGGGCCCGGTTCGGCACCAGCATGTTGTCGGTCGACGAGATGTAGCCGGCGTCCGGGATCGCGAACTTCACGTGCGGGTTGTCCGCCTGGAGCTGCACCACGTCCCCGGCCCAGGCGAGACAGGCCGCCAGGTCGCCCTTGCTGAGGTCGGCTATGTAGTCGTTGCCGGTGAAGCGGCGGACCTGGCTCTTGTCGACGGCCTTCTGCACCCGGGCGATCGCCGCGTCGAAGTCGTCCGCGGTGAAGTCGCGCGGGTCCTTGCCGAGGTCGAGCAGGGCCATGCCCATGGTGTCGCGCATCTCGGAGAGCAGGCCGACCCGGCCCTTGAGCTTCGGGTCGTCGAGGAGCTGCGAGACCGAGGTGATCTCCCGGCCGCCGGTGGCCTTCGTGTTGTACGCGATGACCGTCGCGATGCCCTGCCAGGGGTAGGAGTAGGCGCGGCCGGGGTCCCAGTCGGGGTTGCGGAACTGGCCGGCCAGGTTGGTGTACGCGTGCGGCAGGTTGGCCGGGTCGAGCTTCTGCACCCAGCCGTAGCGGATGAGGCGGGCGGCGAGCCAGTCGGTGAGGACGAGGAGGTCACGGCCGGTGTCCTGGCCCGCCGCGAGCTGCGGCTTGATCTTGCCGAAGAACTCGACGTTGTCGTTGATGTCCTCGGTGTACTTGACCTTGATCCCGGTGCGCTTCGTGAACACCTCCAGGCTCGGCCGGTGCTTCTCGTCGTCGCTCATGTCGATGTACTCGGTCCAGTTGGAGAAGGTGAGTTCCTTCTCCTTGGCCGAGTGGTCCTCGGACGAGATGCCGCCCCCGGACTTGCTCGCGGCCGGGATGCCGCAGGCGCTCAGCGTCCCGAGCCCGCCGGCGGCGAGCGCGCCGAGCGCCGAACCCCGGATCAGGGACCGGCGGGAGAGGGCCGACCTGGCCCTGCTGAGGTTCATGCTCCGCCGGACAGCGGCCACTTGGGCTGGGGACAGGCGGTCGGACTCGTACTGCTCCATGCGCGTGGTGCCCTTTCGGGAGGCCCCCGCGAGCCCGCTGGGGGCCCGGACGGGAGGTGGGTTACGGGCGCCGGTCCCCGAAGACCGTGCGGTGCCAGTCCTTTCTGGCGATCGCGGTGTTGTCGAACATGACGTGCTTGACCTGCGTGTACTCCTCGAAGGAGTAGGCGGACATGTCCTTGCCGAAGCCGGACGCCTTGTATCCGCCGTGCGGCATCTCGCTGAGGATCGGGATGTGGTCGTTGATCCACACGCAGCCGGCCTTGATGGCGCGGGTGGCGCGGTTCGCGCGGAACACGTCCCGGGTCCAGGCGGAGGCGGCGAGCCCGTAGGGGGTGTCGTTGGCGAGCCGGATGCCCTCGTCGTCGCTGTCGAAGGGCAGCACGACCAGGACCGGCCCGAAGATCTCGCTCTGCACGGCCTCGCTGTCCTGCGCGGCGTCGGCGATGAGGGTGGGCCGGTAGTAGGCGCCGCGGGCGAGCTCGCCGCCGGGCGCCTCGCCGCCGGTGACCACGCGCGCGTAGCCGCGCGCCCGGTCGACGAAGGCGGCGACGCGGTCGCGCTGGGCGTGCGAGATGAGCGGCCCGAGGTCGGTGCCGTCGGCGAACGGGTCCCCGAGGCGGACCGTCTCCATCAGCTCCGCGACCCCGGAGACGAAGGCGTCGTAGAGCGGGCGCTGCACGTACGCGCGCGTGGCCGCGGTGCAGTCCTGCCCGGTGTTGATGAGGGCGCCCGCGACGGCGCCGTGCACCGCGGCCTCCAGGTCGGCGTCGTCGAACACGACGAACGGCGCCTTGCCGCCCAGCTCCAGGTGGAGCCGTTTCACGGTGGCGGTGGCGATCTCGGCGACGCGCTTGCCGACGCCGGTGGAGCCGGTGAAGGAGGTCATGGCGACGTCGGGGTGACCGACGAGGTGCTCGCCGGCGTCCCGGCCCGCGCCCGTGACGACGTTGACGACGCCGTCCGGGATGCCCGCCTCGGTCGCGACCCGTGCGAACAGCAGCGAGGTGAACGGGGTCAGCTCGGCGGGCTTGAGGACGATGGTGTTCCCGGCGGCGATGGCCGGCAGCACCTTCCACGCGGCCATCTGCAGCGGGTAGTTCCAGGGCGCGATGGACCCGACGACCCCGATCGGCTCCCGGCGGACGTACGAGGTGTGGTCCCCGCTGTACTCCCCCGCCGACTGCCCTTGCAGGTGCCGGGCGGCGCCCGCGAAGAAGGCGGTGTTGTCCACCGTCCCCGGGACGTCGAACTCGCGGCTCAGCTTGATCGGCTTGCCGCACTGGAGCGACTCCAGGCGCGCGAACTCCTCGGCGCGCTCGGCCAGCACCCCGGCGAACCGGTGCAGCGCGTCGGAGCGTTCGCCCGGCGTCGCGCCCGACCACTCGGGGAAGGCGGCGCGGGCGGCGGCGACGGCGGCGTCCACGTCGTCCGGGCCGGCCAGCTCGTAACGGTGCACGTCCTCGCCGGTGGCGGGGTCGACGACGGCGTGGGTGCGGCCCGAGGTGCCCCGGGCCGGACGTCCGCCGACGAAGTTGGTCCCGTCGGCGAAGCGCTCGCGCGCCGCCTCGGCGACGGTCGTGGCCTGGAGGGGGTGGTCCGCGGTCGGGTGGTGCATGCGTGCTCGCTCTCGCTCTCCTGCGCCGGGCGACCCCGTCCCGGGGTGTCGACGTGGCTCCAGCTCGATTTGAGTGCCGATCCTGACAGAGGGCCGATACGTCAACAAGTGATTCCGTTGTTGCCTTTTGGTTACGCGACGGAATCTGTCGACCAGGTGTCGAGTCACCCTGATAAACCCAGGACGGAGTGTCCGTGGTGCGTGCCACACTCGCGTGCATGGAGATCGACAGCAGGGAAGCGCTGGTGGCGGCCCTCGCTGCGGGGGCGCGGGTGAAGTACCTGCACTTCTGGGGGCACGCGCCGCGCAAGGACGGTGTGCTGGGAGCGAGTTGCCTGAGTCAGTGGTGGCCGTCGCCGTTCACCGTGGCGGGTGTCGAGTACGCGACGGCGGAGCACTGGATGATGGCGGCGAAGGCCCGGCTCTTCGCCGACCCGCGGGCCGAGCGCGAGGTGCTGGCGGCGGACCACCCCGCGCAGGCGAAGAACGCGGGACGGCTCGTGAAGGGCTTCGACGAGGCGGTGTGGCGGCGCGAGCGGCTGGGGATCGTCGTCGAGGGCAGCGTCCACAAGTTCGCCGCCGACCCGGAGCTGCGGCGGTTCCTGCTCGGCACGGGCGAGCGGGTGCTGGTGGAGGCGAGCCCGGTGGACCGGGTCTGGGGCATCGGCCTGGCCGCGGACGACGCGGCGGCGCACTCCCCCGCGCGGTGGAGAGGGCCGAACCTGCTGGGGTTCGCGCTCATGGCGGCGCGGGCCCGCCTGCGCTGACGCGGCGGGCCCGGCCGGTCCTTCCCGGCGTCGCTCAGCGCGGGGTCAGGCGTTGAGCCCGATCAGCAGGCCGAGGAACCCGAGCCCCACGACCAGACCGAACGAGCCGCAGATGATGCCGGTCAGGGCCTGCCCCGGGTTGGCGGCCTCGCCGCGCTTGGCCTTGCCCCGGCCGATGACGCCGAAGACGATGCCGAGGATGCCCAGGATGATGGCGAGTGGCCACATCATGCAGAGCACGGCCGAGACGATGCCGGTCACCATGCCGGTGACCCCGATGCCGTTGCTCGGCTGCGGCGGCATTCCGCCCTGCCAGCCGTACTGGGGCGCCACGCCGTACGGCGCGGGCTGCCCGGGGTGGCCGTACGGCGGAGCGGCCTGGTAGCTGCCGTAGGCGGGAAGGCCGGGCCCCGCGGGCGAGACCGGTGGGGGCGGCACCGGGCCGCCGCCGTGCTGACCGTACGGCGGCGCGTACGGCGACTGCGGCTGGGGCGGCTGCTGGGCATAGGGGCCCTGCGGCGGCTGGGCGTACGGGGCCTGGGGCGGCGCCGGGGCCGGGGACGGGGGCGGCACCTGGGGCGCCTTGGTGGCCGGCATCGCCGTCACCGTCTGGCTCTCGTGCAGGCCGCGGGCCTCGGGCCCCTGCGGCTGCTGGGCCGCCGCGTCCTGCGGCGCGGCCCAGGGGTCGTTCCCCTGTGGTGTGGTGCCGCCTGCCATATGAAGCGCCCCCTCGGTTCGTCGGTCCCGACATGCTACGGGTCCCGCCGCCCGGCCTTCCCGGCGGCCGGTCCGCCCCGCATACGATGCCCGGGTACCCCGATCAGCCGATCACCCGAGTTCCTGGGGAGGAATCCGTGAGCCAGAGCCTGCAGACCTTCATCGCCGGACTGCCGAAAGCCGAACTCCACGTGCACCATGTGGGCTCCGCCTCTCCCCGGATCGTCGCGGAGCTGGCCGCCCGGCACCCCGACTCCTCGGTGCCCGCGGACCCCGAGGCCCTCGCGGACTTCTTCACCTTCCGGGACTTCGCGCACTTCATCACCGTGTACCTGTCCGTGGTCGACCTGATCCGCACCCCGGAGGACGTCCGGCTCCTCACGTACGAGGTGGCCCGCGACATGGCCCGGCAGAACGTGCGCTACGCCGAGCTGACCCTCACCCCGTTCTCCTCCACCCGGCGCGGCATAGACGCCCGCGGCTTCATGGACGCGATCGAGGACGCCCGCAAGGCCGCCGAGTCCGAGTTCGGCACGGTGCTGCGCTGGTGCTTCGACATCCCCGGCGAGGCGGGTCTGGAGTCGGCCGAGGAGACGGCGCGGCTCGCGACGGACGACGCGCTGCGCCCCGAGGGACTGGTCTCGTTCGGCCTCGGCGGGCCCGAGATCGGCGTGCCCCGGCCGCAGTTCAAGCCGTACTTCGACCGCGCGCTCGCGGCGGGCCTGCACTCCGTCCCGCACGCGGGCGAGACGACCGGACCCGAGACGGTGTGGGACGCGCTGACGTACCTGGGCGCCGAGCGCATCGGCCACGGCACGTCCAGCGCCCAGGACCCGAAGCTCCTCGCGCACCTCGCCGAGCGCGGGATCCCGCTGGAGGTCTGCCCGACCTCGAACATCGCCACGCGCGCCGTCACCACCCTCGACGAGCACCCGCTGCGGCAGTTCGTGGAGGCGGGGGTGAGCGTCACCATCAACTCCGACGACCCGCCGATGTTCTCCACCGACCTCAACAACGAGTACGCGGTCGCGGCCCGCCTCCTCTCGCTCGACGAGCGGGGCCTCGCCGAGCTGGCGAAGAACGCGGTGCGCGCCTCCTTCCTCGACGCCCCGGGCAAGGCCCGGATCGCCGCGGAGATCGACACGTACACGGAGCGCTGGCTCGCCGGCGCGTGAGCCGGCCGCCCGCCCCACAATGGGGGCCATGCGCACCCTGACCGCCGTGGCCCACCGGGGCGACCCGTACCGCGTCCGTGAGAACACCCTGCCGTCCCTGCGTTCCGCGCGGGAGCGGGGCGCGGACGCGGTGGAGATCGACGTCCGCCTGACCCGGGACGGGGTCCCGGTGCTCCTGCACGACGCGACGCTCAAGCGGCTGTGGGGGCACGACCGCCCGCTCTCGGCGCTCAGCGCGCAGGAGGTGCGCGGGCTGACGGCGGGCGGCGTGCCGACGCTGGCCGACGCGCTGGCCGCGCTCGACGGGGTCCGGGTCATGGTCGACCTGCCGGGCGCGGACGCCCGGACGGTCCGCGCGGTCGTCGGCGCCGTCCGGGACAGCGGCGCCGCGGAGCGCGCCTACTACTGCGCGGGGGCGCGGGCGATGCTCCTGGTGCGGGCCGCGGACCCGGCCGCCGAGACCGCGCTGACCTGGACGAGCCTGGCCCCGCCGCGCCCGGCCCTGCTCGACGCGGTCCGCCCGCGCTGGCTCAACTACCGCTTCCCGCTGGTGAGCCGGGAGCTGACGGACCGCGTCCACCGCGACGGCTGCCTGGTCTCCGCCTGGACGCCGGACACCCGGCGCTCGATGCGCCGGCTGCTCGCGGCCGGCGTGGACTCGATCACGACGAACCGCGTCGACGTCCTGAACGAGCTGCGCGGGGACCGCGGTTGAGCGCCCCTACAGCCCCGCGATCGCGTTCCACCGCTTCGCGAACTCCGTCCGCTCCGCGGGCCTGATGTCGCGGGCGATCGCCAGCCGGGAGCGCATGGTGTCGTCGGGGAAGATCAGCGGGTCCTCGGCGAGCGCGGCCGTCTCCTTGTCCTTGGACGAGGCGAGGACGTCCTTGGCGGCGGGCACGGGGCAGACGTAGTTGACCCACGCCGCCAGCTCCGCGGCGGCCTCGGGTGCGTAGTAGTAGTCGATCAGGCGCTCGGCGTTGGCCTTGTGGTCGGCGAGGTTCGGGATCATCAGGGACTCCGCCCAGAGTTCGGCGCCCTCGCGCGGGACGACGAACTCGATGTCCGGGTCGTCGGCCTGCAACTGGATGACGTCACCGCTGTAGGCCTGGCAGGCCAGCACGTCCCCGCTGGAGAGGTCCTTGATGTAGTCGTTGCCGGTGAAGCGGCGGATGTGCTTGGTGCGGACGAGCTTCTCCACCTGGTCGCAGACGCGGTGGAAGTCGTCGGCGCGCCACCGGGTGATGTCGACGCCGTTGCCCTGCATGAGGAGCGCGAAGGACTCGTCGAGACCGGAGAGCAGGGTGACGCGCCCCTTGAGGTCGTCGGCCCACAGGTCGGAGACGTGCTGGATCTCCCGGCCGAGGCGGCGCCGGTTGTAGGCGATGCCGGTGATGCCGGACTGCCAGGGCACGGTGTACTTGCGGCCGGGGTCGAAGGCGGGCGAGCGCAGCAGCGGGTCCAGGTACCGGGTGACGTTCGGCTGGCGGGAGCGGTCCATCTCCTGGACCCAGCCGAGGCGGACGAAGCGCGAGCACATCCAGTCGGAGATGACGACGAGATCGCGCCCGGTGCGCTGGTGGTTCATCAGCGAGGGGCTGATCTTGCCGAAGAACTCGTCGTTGTCGTTGATCTCCTCGGTGTACGTGACCTGGATGCCGGTCCGCTGCTCGAACGCCTCCAGGGTGGGGCGCCGGGAGGGGTTGTCGTCGTCGACGTCGATGTACAGCGGCCAGTTCGCCCAGGTGAGCGACGCGTCGGCGGCGGAGAGGTCCCGGCCGGCCCGGTCGCCGGGTTCGACGTACGCCGCGGGCACCCCGCATCCGGTGGCCAGCGCGCCGACGGCCAGCGCCCCGGCACCACCGCCCAGGGCGCGCAGCAGGGAACGACGGGTGACCGGGGAGGTGAGGTGAGTGGCTCGCACGCAGGCAGGATGCCGTCGCCGCCGGGGCCCGGGCAATGGACGCTGCGTCGAGCGGGCGGGTCCGCAGCCGACACCCTGTCGATCCGGGGCCGGGCGCCGGGGATTCAGGGCGCCGGACGGTCCCGGCAGGTGGCGGCCACGGCCCGCAGGTAGCGCCGGGTGGCCCACAGCTGGAAGCCCCGGGCGACCGGTCCGGCGAGCCGGGTGTACCAGCGTCCGGGCCGCGAGAACGCCCGGATGCGGAACCACACGGAGCCGTCCGCCTCCCGCGTCACGAGGAACGCCTCCTCGCCGCGCTCCGGGTGCCCCGGCAGCGTCCCGTAGGCGAACCCGATGCGGGAGGCGGAGCGGACGACCCCCACCACCCGGCAGGGGATGCGCAGCCACAGCAGGCGCAGGACGACGTCCGCGCCCTCGCGCGCGTCGCCGCCGGGCGCGACGCGCAGTCCGGCCCCGCGCTGGGCGCCCCACGCGAGCACCGCCGCGCCCGCCCGCTCGAAGCACTGCGGCCCCGAGCCGAGCCGGACGCGGCGGTCCAGGTGCGCGTACCCCGGCGGGAGTTCTCCCTCCGCCAGGGTCGCGCCCACTTCCTCGTAGGTGAGGCTCACGCGTCCAGCGACGTCATCACGTGCTTGATGCGCGTGTAGTCGTCGAAGCCGTAGCCGGACAGGTCCTTGCCGTAGCCGGACTTCTTGAAGCCGCCGTGCGGCATCTCGGCGACCAGCGGGATGTGGGTGTTGATCCACACACAGCCGAAGTCGAGCACCTTGGACATGCGCATCGCGCGCGCGTGGTCCTTGGTCCACACCGAGGAGGCCAGCGCGTAGTCCACGCCGTTGGCCCACTCGGTGGCCTGCGCCTCGTCGGTGAAGGACTGGACGGTGATGACGGGGCCGAAGACCTCGTTCTGGATGATCTCGTCGTCCTGCTTGAGGCCGGAGACGACGGTCGGGGCGTAGAAGAAGCCCACCTCGCCGACGCGGTGGCCGCCGGCCTCGACCTTGGCGTGCGCGGGCAGCCGCTCGATGAACCCGGAGACCTGCTTGAGCTGGTTGGGGTTGTTCAGCGGGCCGTAGAGCACGTCCTCGTCGTCCGGCTGCCCCGTCTTGGTGTCGGCGGCGGCCTTGGCGAGCGCGGTCACGAACTCGTCGTGGATCGACTCCTGGACCAGCACGCGCGTGGCGGCCGTGCAGTCCTGGCCGGCGTTGAAGAAGCCCGCCACCGAGATGTCCTCGACGGCCTTGGCGATATCGGTGTCCTCGAAGACGACGACCGGCGCCTTGCCGCCGAGCTCCAGGTGGACGCGCTTGAGGTCCTTGGCGGCGGACTCGGCGACCTGCATGCCGGCGCGCACGGAGCCGGTGATGGAGGCCATCGCCGGGGTCTCGTGCTCGACCATCATGCGGCCGGTGTCGCGGTCGCCGCACACCACGTTGAAGACGCCCTTGGGGACGATGGAGCCGATGATCTCGGCCATCAGGACCGTCGAGGCGGGGGTGGTGTCGGACGGCTTGAGGACGACGGTGTTGCCCGCGGCGAGCGCCGGGGCGAACTTCCACACGCCCATCATCATCGGGTAGTTCCACGGCGCGACCTGCGCGCAGACGCCGATCGGCTCGCGGCGCACGATGGAGGTGAGGCCCTCCATGTACTCCCCGGCGGCGCGGCCCTCGAGCATCCGGGCCGCGCCCGCGAAGAAGCGGATCTGGTCGACCATCGGCGGGATCTCTTCGGAGCGGGTCAGCCCGATGGGCTTGCCCGTGTTCTCCACCTCGGCCGCGATCAGCTCCTCGGCCCGCTCCTCGAACGCGTCCGCGATCTTGAGGAGGACCTTCTGCCGCTCGGCGGGGGTCTGGTCGCGCCAGGCCGGGAACGCGGCCGCGGCGGCGGCCATGGCGGCGTCGATGTCGGCCTGTCCGGACAGCGGTGCGGTCGCGTACGCGTCGCCCGTGACGGGGTTGACCACCTCGGTGGTCCGTCCGTCGGCGGCGTCCCGGAACTCGCCAGCGATGTAGTTCCGTAGTTTCCGCAGCTGACGCAGTTCACTGGTGGTCACTGACCGGCCTCCTTGTCGGGATGTCCACTGCTTGAGACACCACCCTAAGGCGTGGGCCGACGCTTTCAACACCCCCCACCGCTCCCGATCAACGAAATCCGCGACTATTGAGGCCGCAGACAACGGATTACATCGATCCGGGCTTGCGAAACCGACGAGTCCTCGTGCAGAGTGAAGTCGTGGCCAGTCGCAGCGCAGACCCCAAGGGACCCCGTTCGAGAAGCGGCGGGAGTCCGCCGCTGGACGCCGTCTCCCTCGCCATCATCGAGCAGCTCCAGGAGGACGGCAGGCGTCCGTACGCCGCCATCGGCAAGGCCGTGGGCCTCTCCGAGGCGGCCGTGCGCCAGCGCGTCCAGAAGCTGCTCGACCAGGGCGTGATGCAGATCGTCGCCGTCACGGACCCGCTCACCGTGGGATTCCGGCGCCAGGCGATGGTCGGCATACATGTCGAGGGCGACCTCGACCCGGTGGCGGACGCGCTGACGGCCATGCCGGAGTGCGAGTACGTCGTGATGACCGCGGGCTCGTTCGACCTGATGGTGGAGGTCGTCTGCGAGGACGACGACCACCTTCTGGAGGTCATCAACCGACGCATCCGGGCCCTTCCCGGAGTGCGCTCCACCGAGAGCTTCGTCTACCTCAAGCTCAAGAAGCAGACCTACATGTGGGGAACCCGATAGCCGTGAGCCAGGACCTCAGCCGAACCGCGTACGACCACCTGTGGATGCACTTCACGCGCATGTCGTCGTACGAGAACGCGCCCGTTCCCACCATCGTGCGTGGCGAGGGCACCTACATCTACGACGACAAGGGCAAGAAGTACCTCGACGGGCTCGCGGGCCTCTTCGTGGTCCAGGCCGGCCACGGCCGCCGCGAGCTGGCCGAGGTCGCCGCCAAGCAAGCCGCCGAGCTGGCCTTCTTCCCCATCTGGTCGTACGCCCACCCCAAGGCCGTGGAGCTGGCCGAGCGCCTGGCGCACTACGCGCCGGGCGACCTCAACAAGGTCTTCTTCACCACCGGCGGCGGCGAGGCCGTCGAGACCGCGTGGAAGCTGGCGAAGCAGTACCACAAGCTCACCGGCAACCACACGAAGTACAAGGTCATCTCCCGCGCGGTCGCCTACCACGGCACCCCGCAGGGCGCCCTGTCGATCACCGGTCTGCCCGCGCTCAAGGCCCCCTTCGAGCCGCTCGTCCCGGGCGCGCACAAGGTGCCGAACACGAACATCTACCGCGCGCCGATCCACGGCGACGACCCCGTGGCGTTCGGCCGCTGGGCCGCCGACCAGATCGAGCAGGAGATCCTCTTCGAGGGCCCGGAGACGGTCGCGGCCGTCTTCCTGGAGCCGGTCCAGAACGCGGGCGGCTGCTTCCCGCCCCCGCCCGGCTACTTCCAGCGCGTGCGCGAGATCTGCGACAAGTACGGCGTGCTGCTCGTCTCGGACGAGGTCATCTGCGCCTTCGGCCGCCTCGGCACGATGTTCGCCTGCGACAAGTTCGGCTACATCCCCGACATCATCACCTGCGCCAAGGGCATGACCTCGGGCTACTCCCCGATCGGCGCCGCGATCGTCTCGGACCGGATCGCCGAGCCGTTCTACAAGGGCGACAACACCTTCCTGCACGGCTACACCTTCGGCGGCCACCCGGTCTCCGCGGCGGTGGGCCTCGCCAACCTCGACGTGTTCGAGCGCGAGGGCCTCAACCAGCACGTGCTCGACAACGAGGCCAACTTCCTCCAGACGCTGGAGAAGCTGCACGACCTGCCGATCGTCGGCGACATCCGCGGCAACGGCTTCTTCTACGGCATCGAGCTCGTCAAGGACAAGGCCACCAAGGAGACCTTCACGGACGAGGAGTCGGAGCGCGTGCTCTACGGCTTCGTCTCCAAGAAGCTCTTCGAGTACGGCCTGTACTGCCGCGCCGACGACCGTGGCGACCCGGTCATCCAGCTCTCCCCGCCGCTGATCGCGGACCAGTCGACGTTCGACGAGATCGAGTCCATCGTCCGCCAGGTCCTCACGGAGGCCTGGGAGAAGATCTGATCACCCCGCCGGCCACGGCCCGGCCGCGCCCATCCGAGTGAGATGGGCGCGGCCGGGCCGCGTCTTTTGCGGACGCGTGGCCCGGAAAACCTAGCGTGCCCTGTGACCGATCGGCCCTGCCTTCGTTCCCCCGTACGGGGGACGGGAACTTCCCCGGCACAACTGATCTGAACCGAGGTGTACGCCATGGTGGCCCCGCCGGACAACGACGTGCTGTGGGCACGCGCCCTGCACTTCTCCCACAACGGCTCCCCCGCGCTCACGGGCGTCTCGCTGGAGATCCGCGACGGGGAGATCCTCGCGGTCACCGGTCCGCGCGGCGCGGGCAAGACGACGCTGCTGCGGTGCCTGTCCGGCCAGCTCCTGCCGCGCCAGGGCGAGGTGTGGTTCAACAGCACCCCGGTGCACACCATGGGCGCGCCCGCGCGTGAGCGGCTGCGCCGCGACCGGTTCGGCTGGATCGACCCCGAGCCCGTCCTCGTGCCCGAACTGAACGTGTGGGAGAACACGGCCCTGCCGCTGATGCTCCGCGGCACCGGCCGGCGCCCCGCGAAGAGCGCCGCCCAGGAGTGGCTCGACCGGCTCGACGTGGGCCACCTCGCCCGCAAGCGGCCCGGCGCCCTGCGGATGGCGGAGCGGCAGCGCGTCGCCATCGCCCGCGCCCTGGTGCACGACCCGGACGTGGTCTTCGCCGACGAGCCCACCGCGACCCTGCACCGCACCGACCGGGCGCACGTCCTGCGGACGCTGACGGCGGCGGCCCGCTCGCACGCCGTCACCGTCGTCCTGGCCACCCACGACCCCGAGGTCGGCGCGCTCGCCGACCGGACGGTGCCGCTGCTCGACGGACGCCGCGTCACCACCGTGCACCTGCCGGCCGCGGCCACCGACCCGGAAGGCCGTACCGCGTGCTCGCTCTCCGTCTAGTCCGCGGCGGACACCCCCTGGTCCAGCTCCGCAGGCTGCTGGTGGCCGCCGCGTCGGCGGGCACCGGCTTCCTGCTGCTGTGCACGCTGGGGTACGCGCTCGGCCACCCCGGCGCCCCCACGGCCGCCGTGCTACGCCTGTCCTGGTGCCTGGTTCCGCTCGCCGCCACCGTGTACCTCGCCGTCGCCGTGGCCCGCTCGGACCCGGGCACCCAGCTCCGCTCCGGCCTCAGCGCGGTCGGCCTCGGCCCGGCCCGCCTCACGCTGCTCGCCGCCGTCTCCACCGCGCTGGCCTGCGGGCTCGGCTCGATGCTGGCGCTGCTCTGCTTCCTGCATCTGCGCGGTGACCTCACAAGCCTCCCGTTCGGCGGCGCGGCGCGCCGGCTCCTCGCCGCCGACCGGCCGCTGCCGCTCGCCGCCACGCTCACGCTGCTGACCTTCGTACCGCTGGCCGCCTCCGCCGCCTGCGCCTTCGTGCTGCGCCCCCGCCGGACCGCGTCGGCGCGGCCCGCCCCCGCCGGCGCCGCGGACCCGGACGAGCCGGAGGAGCCGTTCGCCGCGCCCGTCGCCGCGCCGGCCGGGCTGCCCTGGGGCGTGGCCCTGCTCGCCGCCGGGCTCGCCGTGGAGACGTACACCTCGCACGCGCGCGCCGAGGACGGGCCCCCGATGCCGGGCGGTCTCGGCGGCAGCCCGGGCGGGGTGCTGGCCGGCTGGGCGCTGACCGCGCTCGGCCTCGCGCTGGTCGGGCCCGGTCTCGCTCATCTGTGCGGGCGGGCCCTGCAGGCCCTCCGGCCGGGCGCCGTGCGGCTGCTCGCCGGGCGCGTCCTGCAGGAGGAGGCGGGGCGCATCGGCCGCCCGCTCGGTGTCGTCTGCGCGGTGGCCTCGGGCGCCTACGCGGCCAACGCCCTGTACGGGCACGCCGGGCACGCCTCCCCCGGTCTCGGCCCGCTGACGGCGCTCGGTGCGACGCTCGTCGCCGGCTGCACCCTCGCCACGCTGCTGACCGCGGCCGTGGAGGCGCGCCAGGCGCGCCGGCACACCTACACCGCGCTGCTGCGGCTCGGCGCCCCCGCGGCGAAGCTGCGCGCCGCCGCCGCGGTGCGCGCGGTCACGTTGCTGGCCGTTTTCGCGCCGCTAACGTGGGCCGTCGCACAACTTTCGGCCGTTCCGCTGCTGTCCCGATGACTTTTGCCACCCCGGCCCGTCTATCCCTGCGTACACACGACACCGACCCACACAGAAGGCGACGGGCCTCCCATGTACCAGCAGATGATCTTCGTGAACCTGGCCGTGAACGACCTGGACGCCGCCAAGAAGTTCTACTCGGAGCTCGGGTACACCATCAACCAGCAGTTCACGGACGAGACCGCCTCCGCCGTGCAGCTCAGCGACACCATCGTGTTCATGCTGATGACCAAGGAGAAGTACGCGGGCTTCACTCACAAGACGATCGTCGACTCGACGCGCAGCAGCGAGGTGCTGCTGTGTCTGAGCGCCGAGAGCCGGGAGAAGGTCGACGAGCTGGTCGAGCAGGCGCTCGCGGCCGGCGGCACCGAGCACGGTGAGAAGCAGGACCACGGCTTCATGTACGGCCGCGCCTTCGACGACCTGGACGGCCACACCATCGAGGTGGCGTGGATGGACCCCTCGGCCATCGAGGGCTGAGCGGCCGCGGGCCGCCCGGGCATCGGGGCGCGGGGGCGGGCTCTTAGCATGGGCGGATGCAGCCGACCTCAGCAGAGTCCCCCGTGCCCGCCCGTCCCAGGACCACTTCCGACCGCGAGATCGAGACGCTCGCCGAGTTCGACACGACCCTCGCCCGAGGCGGCACGCTCGCCCATCACCGGGTGCAGGCCGTCGATCTGACGGAGCGTACGGACCGGCTGCTCGCCGCCGAGGTGGCGGGCGCCGTCTTCCTCGGCTGCCCGATGGAGCCGGCGGCGGCCGCGCGGGTCAGGGCCGCCGGGGCGCTCGTCTTCCCGCCGGTCCCGGGGTTGCCGTTCGACCCGTACCGGGGCCACCTGTACACCCCCGACGAGCTCTTCGACGGGCTGTCCGACCCGCAGGGGTACGACGCGACACCGGACGCCCGCGCGTACGCCTGGTTCCAGCGGACCAAGGACGACGGCGATGTGTTCGCGTCCATGCTGCGGGCCGTGCACGACGACTCGGTCTCGGACGCCCTCGACGAACTCCTCGTCGGGGAGCGGGTGGTGGGCGTCATGGGCGGCCACGCGATGATGCGCGGCACCGAGGAGTACGCCGGGGCGGCCCGGCTCGGCCGGACGCTCACCCGGGCCGGTCTCACCGTCGCGACGGGCGGCGGCCCCGGCGCCATGGAGGCCGCGAACCTCGGCGGGTACGCGGCACCGTTCGCCGACAGCATCCTGGACCAGGCGCTGCAAATCCTGGGCAAGACACCGTCGTTCACCCCCTCGGTCACCGACTGGGCGGCCGCCGCCTTCGAGGTGCGCGGCCGCTGGCCGGGCGGCGGTGCCTCGGTCGGCATCCCCACCTGGTTCTACGGGCACGAGCCGCCCAACGCGTTCGCCGCGCATCTCGCCAAGTACTTCGCCAACGCCACGCGGGAGGACGGCCTGTTGGCCCGGTCGAACGCGGGCGTCATCTTCCTGCCGGGCGCGGCCGGGACCGTGCAGGAGATCTTCGACAACGCCACTCCGAACTACTACGAGTCGCGCGGCGAGCCGACCCCGATGGTCCTCGTCGACCGTGACCACTGGACGCAACAGCTGCCCGCCTGGCCGCTGTTGCGGGCGCTCGCGCGCGGACGGGCGATGGAGTCGCGCATCGCGCTCGTCGACTCGGTGGACGAGGCGGGCGAGGCGCTGGCCCGGATGGTCTGAACGCGGTGTCCGGTAAAGCGGCTTTCAAACGTCGGTAGGGTCAAGTGCGGGTCAAGTCTCGATACCAAGTGCCGTCAGCATATTGACGTTGCGTTATAGGCGCTTGTAGACGTGAGGTGTCCGTGAGGACGCTGAGGCGAGAGCCACGCGTTCCCTCACGGCATCCGTCTCTTTTCTGCACTTACCCCGTGAAGGACAACTGTGTCCGTAACCCCCCGTATATCCGCACGTACCGCGCGCTTCGCCGGTGTGGCGGCCGCCGCCACCGCGCTCACCCTGGGCGTCGCCGGCTCCGCTTCCGCGTGCAACATCAGCGAGTTCAGCGCCGAGGCGATCTGCGACGGTGACCAGGGCGTCATCACCGTGAAGGACGTCGACTCCTCCGGAACGCTCGCCACCGTCACCCTGTTCACCGGGGAAGGCAGCGCCGAGAAGCTCGTCGGCACCAAGACCGTGGCGGGTTCCCGCGAGGGCACCACCATCACGTTCGCCGAGAACTGGGCGCCGAACACGCACTACCGCATCCACGTGAAGACCAAGCAGTACAACGTGGACGACGACATCAAGGGTGGCGTCACCACCCCGTCGACGGCCTGCGCCACCGAGAAGCCGACCACGCCGCCGGCCACCCCGGAGCCGTCCTCCCCGGCGCCGAGCGATGCGACGCCGAGCGCCTCGACCCCGGCGGAGACGGCCACGCCGTCCCCGTCGGTCGCGGAGTCCACCTCCCCGGCGGCCCCGGCCCCGGCCAACTCGGCTTCCCCGGCCGGTGGTTCGGACCTCGCCGAGACCGGTGCGAACAGCAACACCGGCCTCTTCGCCGGCATCGCCGCGGCCCTGGTCGTGGCGGGTGGCGGCGTGGTGTTCGCCCTGCGCAAGCGCGGTGCGGCCCAGCGCTAACACTCTGAAGGGGTCGTACGGGCGTCACCGGCCGGGCAGGCGGGCCGGGCGCGCCTCGTACGGCCCCTTTTCGCGTTCCGCCCGCTCCTGCCCGCTCCGGTCAGCCGAACGAGGCCCGCTCCAGCCAGAACTCCAGCAGCGACCGGTCGCCGAGCACCTCGACGTCTCCGCTGTCGAGCGGCGCGCGCCGGTAGAAGGCGAGCAGCACGGCCGTCAGCGGGCCGCGCAGGGCGACGTCGGCTCTGGCGTGGTCGCGACGCCACACGACGCCTTCGTCCCGCAGTTCGATCAGCCATTCGGCCGCCGCCTCCGGAGCCGTGTCGGTGGCGTGCAGATGGAGCGTGCGCCCGCCCGCCTTCAGCTCCTGGGCCGAGTCCCGCGCGTCGATGTCCTGGACGAACCGCACGATCCGCAGCCACTCGTCGACGGCGTCGGCGGCGATCTCCGGCGCCACGTCGTAGCCGGCCCCGGCGGCGAGCGCCGCGTCGGCCCGGTGGATCGCCGTCTCGTGGGTCATCCGGCGGGCCCAGAACCCGGCGTCCTGCTGCCAGGCCCAGCTCCAGCAGGCGGCGTCGGGCCCCGCCTCGCGCAGCGTCCGCGCGAGGCGTCCGGCCCCCTCGTCGAGCCAGTCGCGCAGGGTGGCGGGAGCGTCGTCCGCGGGTGCGCGGCCGGGCACCTGGTCCTCGGGCAGCGCCGCGGTGGCCCGGGTGCGCACCATCGCCTCGGCCCAGCGGTGGGCCCGCCCGACGTGCTGGGCGAGTTCCCGGACGCTCCACTCCGGGCAGGTGGGCACGGTCGCGGTGAGGTCGGCCTCGGCCAGTTGACCGGTCAACAGGCGTGTCTGCGCCACGATTTCGTCGCAGAACCGGTCATGCCCGAGCTGCCCGTGCGGCGGCGGAGAAGTCGTCATGCGCCGACCCTACGCAGCCGCGCCGCCGCCCAGCAGCACGATTTCCGCCGCGTCGAACGCGACGCCGACCTCGGCCCCCTGTTCCGGCGCCGCGCGCAGCGCGCACGCCGCTTCGAGCCGGGGCGCGTCGCGGGGCTGCAGGTGCAGCGCCACGTGCGTGCCGCGGAAGGTGCGGGCGGCGACGGTACAGGTCAGCTGGGCGTCGGCGGGGTCGACCAGGCGGACGCCGGCGGGCCGGACGAGGAGCCGGCCGGGCCCCTGCGGCGAGCCGGCCGGGACCGGCACCTTGCCCCACGGGGTGTCCGCGGCGTCGCCCGAGACGGAGACGGTCGCCTCGACGACGTTGTCGAAGCCGAGGAAGCGGGCCACGAACGCGTCGGCCGGATGGCGCCACACGTCGAGCGGTGTGCCGGACTGGGCGATCCGTCCGTCGCGCATGACGACGACCCGGTCGGCGAGCGCGAACGCCTCGCCCTGGTCGTGGGTGACGGCCAGCACGGTGGTGCCCAGTTCGCCGAAGAGGGCGCGCAGTTCGACGACGAGACGTTCGCGCAGCGACCGGTCGAGCTGGCCGAGCGGTTCGTCCAGCATCAGCAGCCGGGGCCGCGGCGCGAGCGCCCGGGCCAGCGCGACCCGCTGCTGCTCACCGCCGGAGAGCGCGGCGACGGCCCGGCGTTCGGCCCCCGGAAGGCCGACCAGCTCCAGCAACTCCCGCACCCGGGCGCCCTGTTCGCGCTTGCCGGCGCCGTGCATGCGCAGCCCGAACGCCACGTTGCCGCCGACGTCCCGCTGCGGGAACAGCTGGTGGTCCTGGAACATCAGACCCACGCCCCGCTTGTGCGCGGGCACGCCGCCCTGGTCCTGGCCGCTCAGCAGGACCCGTCCGCCGTCGAGGGGTTGCAGGCCCGCGACGGCCCGCAGGAGCGTGGACTTGCCGCTGCCGCTGGGGCCGAGCACACACACGATCTCGTGCTCCGCGACCGCCAGGTCCACGCCGTCTAGCGCGGCGCGCCCCCGGAACCGTACGGTCGCGTCGTCGAGTGCGAGCAAGGCCGCCATCAGAACTCCCCGGTCGTGGCCCGTGCGGGCCTGATGCGTTCGAGCAGCAGCAGACAGACGGCGCAGACGACCATGAGGACGGTCGAAAGGGCCATCGCCTGCCCGTAGTTGAGGTCCCCGGCCCGGCCGAGCAGGCGCGCCACGGCGACCGGCAGCGTCGGGTTGTCGGGCCGCGCGATGAAGACGGTGGCGCCGAACTCGCCGAGGGAGACCGCGAACGCGAACCCGGCCGCGACCAGCAGCGCCCGGCGCACCAGAGGCAGATCGACCTCACGCCAGGCCCGCAGCGGCGAGGCCCCGAGCACGGCGGCGGCCTCCCGCAGCCGCCCGTCCACGGCCCGCAGCACCGGCAGCATGGTCCGTACGACGAACGGGACGCCGACCAGGGCCTGGGCGAGCGGCACCAAGATCCAGGAGGCTCGCAGGTCCAGCGGCGGCTTGTCGAGGGTGATCAGGAACCCGAACCCGACGGTCACCGCGGAGACGCCGAGCGGCAGCATCAGCAGGGCGTCGAACCCGCGGACCAGGCGGCCCGCGCGGCGGGTCAGCGCCGCCGCGGCGAGGCCGCCGATGACGAGCGCGATGCCGGTGGCGGCGAGCGCGTACTCCAGGGAGTTCCCGACGGCGTCGATCGGCGGCACGAGGAAGGTCCCGCCGTCGGCGTCGCCGAGCGCCCGGTAGTAGCCGAACCCGTACCCGCCCGGTGTGTCCAGGGAGCGCTGCACGAGCACGCCGAGCGGCAGGAGGATCAGGACGGCGACGGTCGCGAGGACGCCGGCGAGGAGCGCGCGCTGGCCCGCGCCGCGCGGTCTGCGCGCCGTGTGCGCGGCGTCGACGAGCCGCAGCGCGCTCTCGCGGCGCCGCGCGCTCCAGGCGTGCACGGCCAGGATGAGCCCCACCGCGACGAACTGCACGAGCGTCAGGACGGCGGCGGTCGACAGGTCGAAGATCTGCGCGGTCTGCCGGTAGATCTCCACTTCGAGCGTGGAGTAACCGGGGCCGCCGAGGATCTGCACGACCCCGAAGGAGGTGAAGGTGAACAGGAAGACCATCAGGGCCGCCGCCGCCACGGCCGGTCCGAGGGCGGGCAGCGTCACCGTGCGCCAGGCCGCGAACCGGGAGGCGCCGAGCATCCGCGCGGCCTCCTCCTGCCGCGGATCGAGCTGCGCCCACAGCCCGCCGACGGTCCGCACGACCACGGCGTAGTTGAAGAAGACGTGCGCGAGCAGGATCGCCCACACCGTGGTGTCGAGCCGTACGCCCCACACCGCGTCGAGCAGCCCGCCCCGGCCGAGCAGCGCCAGGAACGCCGTGCCCACGACGACGGTCGGCAGGACGAACGGCACGGTGACGACGGCCCGCAGCAGCTGCTTGCCGGGAAAGTCGAGCCGGGCGAACACGTACGCGCCCGGCAGCCCGATCAGTAGCGTCAGGGCGGTCGAGGCGAGGGCCTGCCAGACCGTGAACCACAGGACGTGCCGGATGTCGGACTGCCCCAGCACGTCCACGATCCGCCCGAACTGCCAGGCGCCGCCGACGAGCAGCCCCCGCCGGACGATGGCGAGGACCGGGTAGGCGAAGAAGACGGCGAAGAACGCGACGGGCACCGCCATCAGGCCGAGCCGCGCCGCGCTCCCGCCGCGCGGCCGGACCGTGGCGGTCACTTGCGGACGAGCGAGGTCCACGACTTGACCCAGTCGTCCCGGTGGTCCGCGATCGTGCGCGGGCTCATGGTCTCGGGGTCCCCGACCCGCACCGCGTACTTGCGGTAGTCGGCGGGCGCGGAGGCGTCCTCGGTCACCGGGTCGACGAACATGTTGAGCGGCATGTCCTGCTGGAACTCCTTCGAGATCAGGAAGTCGAGCAGCGCCCGGCCGCCCTTCTCGTTCTTCGCCCCGTCGAGCAGCCCGGCGAACTCGACCTGCCGGAAGCAGGTCCCGGTGGCGACCCCGACCGGCGACGTCTTCGGCTGCGGGTCGGCGTAGATCGCCTCGGCGGGCGGCGAGGAGGCGTACGAGACGACGAGCGGACGCTCGCCGCCGGCCTTCTTGCCGCCGGCGCTGCCGCTGAACTCCTCGTTGTAGGCCTGGTCCCAGCCGTCGACGACCTGCACGCCGTTGGCGACGAGCTTCTTCCAGTACCCCTGCCAGCCGTCGCCGCCGTACTTCGCGGCGGAGCCGAGCAGGAAGCCGAGGCCGGGCGAGGAGGTGGCCGCGTTCTCGGTGACCAGCAGGTTCTTGTACGCGGGCTTGGCCAGATCGGCGAACGAGGACGGCACCGCCAGCTTGTGCCGCGCGAAGTACTCCTTGTCGTAGTTGACGCAGATGTCGCCGGTGTCGACCGGGGTGACGCGGTGCTTCGCGACGTCGAGCTGGTACTCGCTGGGCACCCGTTCCAGTCCCTTGGCCCGGTACGGGGCGAAGATCCCGTTGTCGAGCGCACGGGACAGCAAGGTGTTGTCGACACCGAAGAAGACGTCGCCCTGCGGGTTCCCCTTGGACAGGATCGCCTTGTTGACGGCCTGCCCGGCGTCGCCGTCCTCCAGCACCTTGACCTGGTAGCCGGACTTCTTCTCGAAGTCCTTCAGGACGTTCTTGGAGACGGCCCACGAGTCGTGGCTGACGAGGGTGACGGTCGCGGACTCACCGGAGGTCCCTTCGCCGGACGACCCGCAGGCGGACAGCGCGAGCATCCCGAGGACGCAGCCGACGGCGACGACCACGGACGTCGTCCTACGCGTGGTGCTGGTGGTGCTGGTGGTGCTCATTACGAATTCCTCCTGGAATGACCAGGAGAAGACGCGGCCCTGCCCGGCGACCCCTGAGGACCGCCGGGCAGGGCGCAACAGCATGAGTGATGACCGAACTTCCTACCCGGAATGACCCGGGCGAGGTTCAGAGGGTCTGCGGCCTGTCCTGCTTCGGTGCCGCACTCTCAGCGCTGTGGCGCTCCCCTGTCGGAATATGAAGATGTGGGTACGGGCCCCAGGCTACCGCTCGGTGGCGGCGAGCTGACCACACGCCCCGTCGATCTCCTGGCCACGGGTGTCGCGGATGGTGACGGGCACCCCGTGCGCGGCGATCGCGTCGACGAACGCCTTCTCGTCCTCGGGCCGCGAGGCGGTCCACTTCGAGCCGGGCGTCGGGTTGAGCGGGATGAGGTTGACGTGCACCGGCTTGCCCTTGAGCATCCGGCCGAGCCGGTCGCCGCGCCACGCCTGGTCGTTGATGTCGCGGATCAGCGCGTACTCGATGGAGAGCCGGCGCCCGGACCTGGCCGCGTACTCGAACCCGGCGTCGAGCACCTCCCGCACCTTCCACCGTGTGTTGACCGGTACGAGGGTGTCGCGCAGCTCGTCGTCGGGGGCGTGCAGCGAGATGGCGAGACGGCACTTGAAGCCCTCGTCGGCGAACCGGTTGATGGCAGGGACGAGCCCGACCGTCGACACGGTGATGCCGCGCTGCGAGAGGCCGAGCCCGTCCGGCTCGGGGTCGGTCAGCGCGCGGATGGCCTGCACGACGCGCTTGTAGTTGGCGAGCGGCTCGCCCATCCCCATGAAGACGATGTTGCTCAGCCGCGCCGGGCCGCCGGGGATCTCCCCGTCGCGCAGCGCCCGCATCCCGTCGACGATCTGGTGCACGATCTCGCCGGTCGACAGGTTCCGGTCGAGACCGGCCTGCCCGGTGGCGCAGAACGGACAGTTCATCCCGCACCCGGCCTGCGACGAGATGCACATCGTCACACGGTCCGGGTAGCGCATCAGCACGGACTCGACGAGCGTCCCGTCGAACAGCCGCCACAGGGTCTTGCGCGTGGTGTCCTGGTCGGTCGAGAGGTGCCGCACGACGGTCATCAGCTCGGGCAGCAACGCCTCCCGCAGCTTCTCGCGCGACCCGGCGGGGATGTCGGTCCACTCGGCGGGGTCGTGCGCGTACCGCGCGAAGTAGTGCTGCGACAGCTGCTTGGCGCGAAACGGCTTCTCCCCGATCGCGGCGACGGCTTCCTTCCGCTCGGCGGGCGAGAGGTCGGCGAGGTGCCGCGGCGGCTTCTTGGCTGCGCGGGGGGCGACGAAAGTGAGTTCTCCGGGCTTAGGCATGGCTGTACCAGTGTCGCAGATGGATGGGGGTGACCGTCCTCGGCATCCTGTGGTGGGGTTCAGCGGCAGCAGCGGAGCCGGCCAGGGCACGAAAAGCAACAAGACCGTTCCATGCCCCCGAAGGTCACCCCTCAACGCTCCTCAGATCTGCACCCGTCGCACCGATCATCTGTGAAGGCGGGACGCTACAGAAACCCGGGTGGACAGTGTGGACAAGTTCAGCTCGCCTACGCACATCCATTAAGAGAATCCGCCCGCTGCCGGTGACAACCATCATGATCCGCTGGCACTATCCCGCGCATGACACTGCTCACGGTCGCCCTTTCCGGGAAGTTCATACCGGACACTTGCACGAAGGGACCTGGAGACTGGAATCCCATCGGCTCCGCCGAATCTCTCAGCGCGTTCTGCGGAATCTTCGCCGGCTTCGTGTTTTCCGGTGTGGTGATGGTCATCGGCCAGAAGAACGCGGCGGGCAGTGACGGGCATGCGTCCCGCGGCCTACGCCTGCTGTTACCCAGCTTCTTCGGGCTTGCGATCGCCGCCTACTTGTACGCACTGACCTCCGGCGAACTGGTGTGCAAGCGGGCCTTGGTCGAGCAGCTGTTCGCTGGAGCCATTCTGGCCGCCGACGCAATCGTCGTGATCGCCGGCCTGGCTTGGCTACTTCTGGCGTATGAACGTAATTCCCACGGCGAGGTGCGTTTTTTCCGCAGGCTCATCCTGGTCGCAGCGATCTTTGTGTTGCTGATGCTGGCGGTGTCTTCGGTCGGTTTTCACAACACGTGGACGAATCGCTCCGCAGCACCGGAAGCAGACTGGATGGCGTGGGGGACATTCGGCGTACTGGTGGCGGGAGTGGTTCTCCTGTGGCGGCGCAAAGTCCCCCCGTCCCCACCAGGGGCTGTCGCGGACTGGGAACATGCGCATTACCTCAATCGGCATGTCACTGTCTCAGCCTGGCTCACCTTGATCATCAGTGGAATTCTGGCCGCCCTGAGCGCAGTCTTCGTCAGCGTCCCCTATGACAAGCTGGATCTGTCGAGAGGGTTGGTCTACACCATGAGTGAAGCGGCCCTCGTCGTCCCCGCCCTGATTGTCGTCGGCGCGATCCGTGCGCTGCCCCGGTCCTGACGAGCCGAAGATCTCACGACAACGGGCCCCCACCTCAGCGGCAGGGGCCCGTCGCGCATGAGCAAAATGCGGGGCGAGGTCAGGACCCCACGAAGAGCACCAGCAGCAACCACACCACCGGCGCCGTTGGCAGCAGGGAGTCGAGGCGGTCCATGATTCCGCCGTGCCCGGGGAGCAGCGTGCCCATGTCCTTGATGCCGAGGTCCCGCTTGATCATGGACTCGCCGAGGTCACCGAGGGTCGCGCTGGCCGCGACACAGGCACCCATGACGAGCCCCTGCCACCAGCTCCCGTCGTCGATCAGGAACTGCATGCAGAGCACGCCCGCCACCATCGCGAACGTCACCGCGCCGACCAGCCCCTCGCGGGTCTTGCCGGGGCTGATGCGCGGCGCGAGCTTGTGCCTGCCGAACCGCCAGCCGATCGCGTACGCCCCGGTGTCGCTGACCACGGTGAGGATCAGGAAGGTCAGGACGCGCCAGGCACCGTCGTCCGCGGTGAGCATCATCGCGACGAACGTCGCGAGGAACGGCACGTAGAACGCGGCGAAGACACCCGCCGTGACGTCCTTCAGGTAGCCCTCGGGCGGCTCGGTCATCCGCCACACCAGGACGGCGAGCGCGGTCAGGGCCATCGCCACCCAGGCGCCCTCGGCGCCCCGGACGTAGCCGGCGACGACCATCGCGGCCCCGCCGACGGCGAGCGGCACGAGCGGCGCCTTGATGGCCTTGCGCTCCTCCAGCCGCGACGTCAGCTCCCACAGGCCGACGACGACGGCGACCGCTATGACGCCGACGAAGACCGCCTTGACAATGAAGAGCGACGCCACGATCACCACACCGAGCCCGACGCCGACTCCTATGGCCGCCCCCAGGTCCCGGCCCGCGCTCTTCTTCGGCTGCTGCGCCGGGGACGGCGCCTGCGGCTGCGGCTGAGACTGCGGCTGCGGCTGCGGCTGCGAAGGAGCGGCCGGGGCGGGTTGCGCGGCGCCGGGCATCGGCTCCCGCGGCGTATGCGGCGGCTGCGGGGTCGTCTCGTCGCGGAACAGGGGGCCGCTCAGCCGAGCGGCCCCTCGGTCCTCCTGGTCCCCGTCACCGCCACCGGCGGGCACGTCAGGCATATCGGGCACGATGGGCATGGGCCGAGTCTCCTCAACCGTGTGCCGTTCATACGCGGGACCCGCCGGAGCGCGCCCCTGGTCGTACGCGGGTCCCTGCCCGTAGGCGGGCCCGTGGGCGGAAGGCCCCCAGTGCCCGGGCCCGGACGGCGCCCCCCAGGAAGAGTCGTTCACGGATTCCTCGAACCTCGATGTTCCGCGCTCACTCAGACTTCGAGCAGCTCGGCTTCCTTGTGCTTGAGCAGCTCGTCCACCTGGGTCACGTACTTGGCGGTGGTGTCGTCCAGCTCCTTCTCGCCGCGACGGCCCTCGTCCTCGCCGATGTCGCCGTCCTTGATCGCCTTGTCGATGGCGTCCTTGGCCTTGCGGCGGACCGAACGGATGGAGACCTTGCTGTCCTCCGCCTTGGTCTTGGCGACCTTGATGTAGTCGCGGCGGCGCTCCTCGGTGAGCTCGGGGAACGTCACTCGAATGATGCTGCCGTCGTTGCTCGGGTTGACGCCCAGGTCGGAGTCGCGGATCGCCTGCTCGATGTTACGCAGCGCGCTCTTGTCGAACGGGGTCACCACGGCCATCCGCGGCTCGGGCACCGAGAACGAGGCCAGCTGGTTGATCGGCGTCAGCGCACCGTAGTAGTCCGCCACGATCTTGTTGAACATCGCCGGGTGCGCACGACCGGTGCGGATCGCGGCGAAGTCCTCCTTGGCGACGACGACGGCCTTCTCCATCTTCTCCTCGGCCTCGAGGAGGGTCTCTTCGATCACCACTTGCTCCTGCGTGTCTTGAGTGAGGCCCGGCTTGCACGGGGCGGCCGGCTGCGTCGCGTGTCTGTTTCCCGCGCGGTTTCCTGCGTGTCCTGCGGTGTCCTTGCACGGTGTCCGACCGGCAGGACATTGTCCATCCCTCGCGGGGCGGTACGGACGTGTGGGTCAGGCGCGGGTGCCCTGGTCGCCCACGAGCGTGCCGATCTTCTCACCCTTGACGGCCCGGGCGATATTGCCCGACGTCAGCAGCTCGAAGACGAGAATGGGCAGCTTGTTGTCGCGGCACAGGGTGATCGCGGTCATGTCGGCGACCTTCAGGTCGCGGGTGATGACCTCGCTGTAGCTGAGCGCGTCGAACTTGACGGCCTCGGGGTTGGTCTTCGGGTCCGAGTCGTAGACGCCGTCCACGCCGTTCTTGCCCATGAGCAGCGCCTCGGCGTGGATCTCCAGGGCGCGCTGCGCGGCGGTGGTGTCGGTGGAGAAGTACGGCATGCCCATGCCGGCGCCGAAGATGACGACGCGGCCCTTCTCCAGGTGACGTACGGCGCGCAGCGGGATGTACGGCTCGGCGACCTGGCCCATCGTGATGGCGGTCTGGACGCGGCTGTCGATGCCCTCCTTCTCCAGGAAGTCCTGGAGGGCCAGGCAGTTCATGACCGTGCCTAGCATGCCCATGTAGTCGGAGCGGGCCCGGTCCATGCCGCGCTGCTGCAGCTCCGCGCCACGGAAGAAGTTGCCGCCGCCGATGACGACGGCGATCTGCGCTCCGCCGCGGACGACGGCCGCGATCTCCCGGGCGATGGCGTGCACCACGTCGGGGTCGACACCCAGACCCCCGCCCCCGGCGAACGCCTCGCCGGACAGCTTCAGCAGAAAGCGGCCCGCGCCTTTGCCGTCGTCGCTCTTGTCGCCGTTGCCGGCCTGGGTGGTGGTCATGGTTTCTCGCCTCTTTACTTGGCACACATACAAAGAAGGCCACTGCCGGTGGGGTGTTCGCATCCCATGCGCGGCAATGGCCTCCTCGTCACATCTGCGGTCGCCCGGCGCGTACCCGGGCGACTGCTGTCGACCCTAGCGGGGTCTCGCGGCTGTCGCGTACGGAGTCACGTACGGACTCAGATGCCAACCTTGATGCGCGCGAAGCGCTTCAGGGTGACACCGGCCTCCTGGAGGACCTTCTCGACGGACTTCTTGTTGTCGAGGGCGTACGGCTGACCGAGCAGCGTGGCCTCCTTGAAGAAGCCGTTGACGCGACCCTCGACGATCTTCGGGAGCGCGGCCTCGGGCTTGCCCTCGGCGCGGGTGGTCTCCTCGGCGACGCGACGCTCGGACTCGACGACCTCGGCCGGGACGTCCTCGCGGGAGAGGTACTTCGGCGCGAACGCGGCGATGTGCTGGGCGACACCCTTGGCGATCTCGGCGTTCTCCTTGTCGAGCTCGACGAGGACACCGATCTGCGGGGGCAGGTCAGGCATGGTGCGGTGCATGTACGCGGTGACGTAACCGTCGCTGAACTGCGCGAAGCGGTCCAGGACGATCTTCTCGCCGAGGGTGGCGTTGGCCTCGTCGACGAAGGCCTGGACGGTCTTGCCGGCCTCGATCTCGGAGGAGAGCAGCGCCTGGATGTCGGCCGGGTTCGTCTGGGCGACGTGCGCGGCGAGCTGGTTCGCCACCGCCTGGAACTTCTCGCCCTTGGCGACGAAGTCCGTCTCACACTTCAGCTCGACGATGACACCGGAGGTGTTGTCGTCGGCGATGAGGGAGACGACGGCACCGTTCTCGGCGGAACGGCCCTCGCGCTTGGCGACGCCCTTCTGACCCTTGATGCGCAGGGCCTCGACGGCCTTGTCGACACTGCCGTCGGCCTCGTCGAGCGCCTTCTTGCAGTCCATCATGCCGGCGCCCGTGAGCTCGCGGAGCTTCTTGACGTCAGCGGCGGTGTAGTTCGCCATGATCCTGGTTTTCTCTCTACGAAGTCTGAAGACGAAGGTCACGGGTGGACGGCGGGGGCCGCTGGGGCCCCCGCCGTCACCTCATGCAACCGGTGTTGATCCCGGTACCCGTACGGGTCAGGCCTGCTCGGCGTCCGCGGCCGGAGCCTCGGTGGCCTCGGCCTCGGCGGCGGGCGCCTCGGCGGCGGGGGCCTCGTCGGCCGGAGCCTCAGGCGCAGCAGCCTCGGCGGCCGGGGCCTCCGCGGGCTTCTCGTCGGCCTTCTTCTCGCCCTCGAGCAGGTCGCGCTCCCACTCGGCGAGCGGCTCGGCGGCGGCCTTCTCGCCCGGCTTCTGGTCGCCGGTCGCAGCGCCGGAGCGGGCGATGAGGCCCTCGGCGACGGCGTCGGCGATCACGCGGGTGAGCAGCGTGACGGAGCGGATCGCGTCGTCGTTGCCCGGGATCTTGTAGTCGACCTCGTCGGGGTCGCAGTTGGTGTCGAGGATGGCGACGACCGGAATGTTGAGCTTCCGGGCCTCACCGACCGCGATGTGCTCCTTCTTGGTGTCCACGATCCAGACGGCGCTGGGCACCTTGGACATCTCGCGGATACCACCGAGGGTCTTCTCCAGCTTGGCCTTCTCGCGCGAGAGCACGAGAAGCTCCTTCTTGGTGAGACCCGACGCGGCGACGTCCTCGAAGTCGATCTGCTCGAGCTCCTTGAGGCGCTGCAGACGCTTGTAGACGGTCGAGAAGTTGGTGAGCATGCCGCCCAGCCAGCGCTGGTTCACGTAGGGCATGCCGACGCGGGTCGCCTGCTCGGCGATCGCCTCCTGCGCCTGCTTCTTCGTGCCGACGAACATGACCGTGCCGCCGTGGGCGACGGTCTCCTTGACGAACTCGTAGGCGCGGTCGATGTACGACAGCGACTGGAGCAGGTCGATGATGTAGATGCCGTTGCGCTCCGTGAAGATGAAACGCTTCATCTTCGGGTTCCAACGACGGGTCTGGTGACCGAAGTGGACGCCGCTTTCCAGCAGCTCCCGCATCGTGACGACGGCCATGGCCGTACTCCTTGTGTGTTCTCGGTTGTTTCCTGACGCCCCGGGGCGCGCCTGCCACGTACGTGAGTACGGGACCGAAAGACGCTGACACGAACGGTGAGGCTCGGTGTCGGGGCGTGCGAAGTCGATCCGGTGGCCCGGATCGCCACATGAAGTGTACGGGACCCGCGAGGCAGGGGGTGACGCCCCTGTCCACAACCGGTCGGTAGTCCACGGTTCCAGGCCATGATCCGCCGGACTCCGCCGGAGCGAGGATCGTCTCCGCCATGGGAAAACTACTCAGCGTTACGTGGTGGGCGGGGCCGGCGCGGTGGGCCCGCACGCCGAGGCCGCCGCGCTCAAGCGCGGCCCGTGTCGCAGGTGCCTTGGCCGCCGGCGTCATCTGTGCCCTCGTCGGCGTCCTCACCGGGGTAGTCGGCAGCGGCGTCGCGTGGGGTGCGACACACGGCGCCGCGGATGCGGTCCACCACGCTACGGGGCACGGCGACGCCCGGTTCTGGCCCGTCGGCGACCGTCCGGCGGTGGTCCGTCCCTGGGCCCCGCCGACGACGCCCTACGGTCCTGGCCACCGCGGAGTCGACCTGTCCGCCCCCATCGGCGCCCCGGTCCGCACGGTCGCGGCGGGCCGGGTCTCCTTCGCCGGTGAGGTGGCGGGCCGGGGCGTGGTGACCGTGGAACTGACGGGCACGGGAGACCCGCCCCTGCGCACGACGTACGAACCGGTGACGGCGACGGTCGAGAAAGGCGATCGCGTGGCGCCGGGTGACCCGCTCGGAGTCCTCCAACTCCCTACGGGCCACTGCCCGCCCTCATCCCCCTCGTGCCTGCACTGGGGCCTCCTGAAAGGCGCGGTCTACCTGGACCCGCTCTCCCTGCTGGACCCGTCCCTGCTGCACGGACACCCGTCCCGGTTGCTGCCGGTGTGGGGGTGGGGCTCTCTGTGGGACGGGGGCTCTGTGTGGGGCGGGGGCCCTGTGTGGGGCGGGGGTTCCGTGCGGGGCTGGGGCCCAGTGTGGGGGCAGGGTTCGGCACGTGGCTTGGGCTCGGTGGGAAGTTCGGGGTCGATGGGAGGTTCTGGCTGGCGTGAGGCTGGGACTCGGTAGGAGGTTCGGGGTCGATGGGAGGTTCTGGCTGGCGTGCGGCTGGGGCTCGGTAGAAGGTTCGGGCTCGGTGGGAGGTTGAGACCGGACGCAAGGGTCAGGACCCGGCAGGTCCTAAGGCCCGGTCCGGCATTGGAGGCCGGTGGGAGGTTCGGCATCAGGGTGAGGTTGAGACCGGACGCCGGGGGCGGGGCCTGGCGTGGGCTTGGGGCCCGGTCCGGGACTGGGACCCGGTAGGAGGTTCGGGCCGAACGTGGAGGCTGGGGCGCGGTGGGAGATTGGGGCCCGGAGCGGGAGCGAGGCCCAGCACGAGGGGGCGGGGCCCGATCCCGGGTCTGGGGCCCGATCCCGGGTCTGGGGCCTGGCCCGGAGTCAGGGGCCTGGCCCGGAGTCAGGGGCCCGGTCCGGAGTCAGGGGCCCGGTCCGGAGTCAGGGGCCCGGTCCGGAGTCAGGGGCCCGGTCCGGGGTCTGGGCCCAGACCCAGAGCCAACGTCCGGCCCGGACTTAGTGCCCGGCCCGGGCTCAATGCCCGGCCCGCAGTCAGCGCCCGGCCCGGGTCGGAGATAGGCCAGAGACGAGAGGTTCGCCGGAACCCACCCCTAACCCCCCACGCCCCGCAACACCATCCCCACAGCCGCGTCCACGATCACGCCCGGATCCTCCGCGGCGCCGAACTCGATCCGCCGCACCGCCGCGTCCACCACGCCCTGCAACAACATCGCGGCCAACCTGGGCTGCTCGTGCCCCATCTCCCCGAGCGCCTCGACGATCATCGCGACGAGCCCGCCGTGCGCGGCGCGGATCTTCTCGCGCGCCCCCGCGTCCAGCTCGCTCGCCGAGATGGCGACCACGGCGCGATGCCGCCGGTCCCCGACCAGGGCCAGCTGCTCCCGCACATACGCCTCGACCTTGCCCTCGGGCGTCGCGGCCCGGGCCATCGCGCCCTCGACCTCCGCGGCCCAGACCGGGAAGTCGACCTCGCACAGCTCCTCGACCACGGCCGCGCGGGATTTGAAGTACTCGTACACGGACGACCGCGCGAGCCCCGTCCGCTCGGCCAGAGCGGGGAACGTCAGCGCCTCCGTCCCCCCTTCGGACAACAGGGAACGCGCAGCGTCCAGGAGGGCGCCGCGCTGCATCGACCGGTGCTCGGCCACAGAGGCCGCTCGAATCCTTGGCACAGCTCCACTTTACGGACGGGCCACCCGGGACGGGAGCCTCACCGGCCACCACGCACCCCGGCCACACAGGCCCGGCAGGGACGATTCACCACCAGCCACCGGCCACCGCTCACCGCTCACCGCTCACCGCTCACCGCTCACCGACCGAAACTGGCCAGCTTCGCCCTCAGCTGCAGCACCGACTTCGTGTGGATCTGACTGACCCGGCTCTCCGTGACCCCCAGCACGTTCCCGATCTCGGCGAGTGTCAGGCCCTCGTAGTAGTAGAGCGTCACGACGGTCTTCTCCCGCTCCGGCAGCGTGTTGATCGCCCGCGCCAGGAACCGCCGCAGCTCCCGGTCCTCCGCGACCTCCACCGGATTGTCCGCCGCCCGGTCCTCAAGGGTGTCCATGAGGCTGAGCCGGTCCCCGGCCTCGCCGCCGACGTGCAGCAACTCCTCCAGCGCCACCACGTTCGCCAGCGACAACTGGCTGAAAACGGCGTGCAGTTCCTCCAGCGCAACCCCCATCTCCGCGGCGACCTCGCCCTCGGAGGGGCTGCGCCGCAGCCTGGCCTCGAGCGTCGCGTAGGCCCGCTCCACATTGCGCGCCTTCTGCCGCACGGAGCGCGGGATCCAGTCCAGGGCGCGCAGCTCGTCGATCATCGCGCCCCGGATCCGGGTGATCGCGTACGTCTCGAACTTGATCTCGCGTCCGATGTCGAATTTCTCGATCGCGTCGATGAGCCCGAAGACACCGGACGAGACGAAGTCCGCCTGCTCCACATTGGGCGGCAGCCCCACGCTGACCCGGCCGGCGACATACTTCACCAGCGGCGAGTAGTGCAGGATCAGCTGCTCGCGCAGTCGCTCGTCACCGGTGGCCTTGTACGACCTCCACAGCTCCTCGAGTGAGGAGGGCGCGGGAGGCCGCACGTCGGAGCCGCGGGCGGCGGGGGGTACCGCTGCCCGGTCGGATCCGGAGGTGTGCTGTGGCATGCGCCGCCTTGTGCCGTTCTGCTGCGTACCGAGGGTGTCGGAGAGGGAGCCGGGGTGCCTGGCCTGAACTGTGGTCTCTGTAGTCGCTTTGCTGGTGAAGATGCCGTCATGCCCGTCTGGTGGTGACTGTTCCGGAACCGCCTGCCTGATCACGGATTGAGGGGACGAACCCGAATCCTGGTGAGCGTAGCGTGACTGGAGAGTCGCAGTGTGCGAAGGCTATGGGATCGTACGCGCGCAGATACGTTCCGTTGGGGGACTTGCGGGAGCGCTTCGGTTGCCGTACGTGACCGGGCCGGAGCCGCCAACTGCCGGAACTGTCAAGGTCATCGGGGGTTCATCCGTAAGGCGCAATACGCTGCGTCAGGGAACCCCTCCGTCCGAAATCACCGCGCGGATCGCCTGGCGTGTCAACTTCCAGCCCTCGCCGTGTCGTTCGACGAACCCCAACGAGCGCAGTTCGTACAACCTCCCGATCGTGTCGTCCGCGCTCGTCCCTGCCTCCCGGCCGATCTCCGCCACGGTGTGTGTCCCCCGCCCGGGCAGCGCGGCCAGGACGCGCGCCGTGGCCGGCGGCAGCAGATCGCGCGGCAGGACGGGGCCCCGGCGCTCCGGCGCCAGCTCCCCCATCGAACCGACCAGCTCGATGACCTCTTCGGCGTCGGTGACGAGCACGCCTTCCTTGCGCAGCAGTTCATGCACGCCGCCGGAGACACCGCTGGTCACCGGGCCCGGCACCCCCATCGCGTGCCGCCCCAGGCGCTGCGCCCAGCGAGCGGTGCCCAGCGCCCCGCTGCGGTAGGCCGCCTCGACGACGACCGTGCCTCTGGTGAGGGCGGCGATCACGCGGTTCCGCAGGATGAAGCGGCTGGGCGTCGGATGGTCGCCTGGTGGCAACTCGCCGATCACGAGTCCCTGTTCCGCGATCCTGTCGATCAACTGGGTGTGGCCGCGCGGATATACCCGGTCGACTCCGCAGGCGAGGACCGCGACGGTGGCCCCCGCGGCGCCGAGCGCCCCGCGGTGCGCCGCCGCGTCGATGCCGTACGCACCCCCGGAGACGACGACCCAGCCGCGCTCGGCCAGGCCGGCCCCGAGGCTCGCGCTCATCCGGACCCCGTAGTCCGTGCACGCCCGCGCGCCGACGACGGCCACCGAGCGCAGCGCCCACATCCGCAGGTTCACCCCGCCCCGCACCCACAACCCGACCGGCCGTTCGTCCCCCAGGTCGTCCAACTGCCCGGGCCACTCGGCATCCCCCGGGCACACGAACCGCACCCCGAGCTTCTCCATGCGCGCCAAGTCCCGCTCGGCGGGCGGTGCTTCGCGGGCCCGCGCGAGGAGCCCGGCCCAGCGCTCGGCCCGCACCCCCGGCAACGGCGGCGGGCCCTCCGCCTTCTCCTCGGCCCCGTCGATGCGCCGCACGGTCTCCACGGGCCCGAACTCCCTGAGCCAGCGGCCGGCCACGGCCCAGCCCGGCTCGACGATCCGGGTCAGCCGGGCCCGTGCGAGCCGTACCACTTCGGGGACGCGCGCCGGGGTCACGAGACGGCTCCGATGGTCATCGGGACCCCGCGCGAGATGCCGGTCCGCAGCTGCAACGCGAGCGCCACGTCTTGCGCGAAGGGCCGGTCGTGTCCGGCGAGGTCGGCCACGGTCCAGGCGACGCGGAGAACCCGGTCGAGCCCGCGTGCGGTCAGGAACCCGCGCTCCAGGTCCGCCTCGGCCTCGTCCAGGGCTCCGGGCATGGCGGGCCACCGGGTGCGCAGGGCGTGTCCCGGCACTTCGCTGTTGGTCCGCCACGGCGTGTCCGCGAACCGGGCCACCGCCCGCTCCCGGGCCGCCCGCACCCGGTCGGCGACGACTTGGGTGCTCTCTCCACGTGGCGCGTAACCGGACAGTTCGCTGCGGGTGACCGCGTCCACTTCGACCCGCAGGTCGACCCGGTCGAGGAGCGGCCCGGAGAGCCGGGCCTGATAGCGGCGCACGGTGGCGGCCGGGCAGTCGCACTCGCCCCCGTGCACCCGGTACTGCCCGCACGGGCAGGGGTTCGCGGCGAGCGCCATCAGGAAGCGCGCGGGCAGCCGCACCACCCCGGCGCTACGGGCGATCACCACCTGTCCCGCTTCGAGCGGCTGGCGTAGGGCATCAAGGGCCTGGCTGCTGAATTCAGGCGCTTCGTCCAGAAAAAGTACCCCTCTGTGTGACAGAGAGACCGCTCCCGGCCGCGCGACGCCCGGCCCGCCACCGACCAGGGACTGCATGGTCGCCGAGTGGTGCGGCGCACAGTACGGCGCGGTGTCGATCATCGATGTGCCCGGCGGCAGCATGCCCGCCACCGAGTGGATCGCCGTGACCTCCAGCGACTCCATGCGGGTGAGCGGTGGCAGGACGGCCGGCAGCCGCTCGGCGAGCATCGTCTTGCCCGCGCCGGGCGGCCCCGAGAGCATCACGTGGTGTCCGCCCGCGGCGGCGACCTCGATCGCCGTGCGGGCCGATGTCTGGCCGACGACGTCCGCCAGATCGAGGGCCGGTCCCTCGTGCAGGAGTCCCGCGCCGGCGCCGCCGCCCGGCATGCTCAGGGCGGAGAGCATGGCGTCGGGGCGGCCTCGCTCGTCCGCTTCCTCGTCCGGCACCGGCTCGTCGGCGAGGACCGCGATGAGCTGGCGCAGGGTCCGCACGCCGAGCACGGAGACGCCCGGCACCAGCGTCGCCTCACCCGCCGTGCACTCGGGCACGACGACCTGCTCGTACCCCGCGTCCGCCGCGGCGAGAACGGCGGGCAGCACGCCCCGCACCGGGCGCACCCGCCCGTCGAGCCCCAGCTCCCCGATCATCACGATGTCGGCGAGGACCCGCGGGTCGATCCGCTCGGCGGCACCGAGCACTGCGCAAGCGACAGCGAGATCGAAACCCGAACCGCCTTTCGGTACGGACGCCGGGCTGAGGCCGACCGTCAGTTTCTTCTGCGGCCAGCCCGCCCCCGAGTTGACCACGGCGGCCCGCACCCGGTCGCGGCTCTCGATCAGACTCTTGTCCGGCAGCCCCACGAGCGTGAAGGCCGCGATACCCGGCTCCAGATCCGCCTGCACCTCGACGACGACGCCCTCGACCCCCACCAGCGCCACGGAACACGTACGCGCGAACCCCATCAGGCGGCCCCCCGCACATGCTCGACGCGCGCGGCGCCACGCTCCGGCAGCAGCACCCCGACCAGATCGATCCGGACGCCGCCGGGTGGCGCTCCCCCGTGCTCCTGGACCCAGCGCTCCGCGAGATCCCGCAGGCGTCGCGCCTTGATCGGGGTGATCGCGGCCATGGGGTGCTCGAAGACCCCGTCCCCTGCACCGCGCCCCCGACGGGTCTTGACCTCGCACACGACGATCGCGTCGCCCTCGCGGGCCACGATGTCGAGCTCACCCGTCCGTCCCGCTCGCCAGTTCCGCGCGAGCACCGTCATCCCGGCGTCGGTCAGCCGCCTCGCGGCCAGATCCTCGCCGTACTTCCCCATCGCGCCCCGTGCGTTCACGTCGGCACCACCTCCGACGCCCACGCTGACGCAGCGGCCGAACCGAAGTGGATCTTGGTGAACTACTCACGGGTTGTGGAAAACCCGGCCACTCACCGGAGGGTGACGAAGCGGATACTCAGCCGCCCGGCCGGCTACCGGCTCAGTCCGCAGGACTCAACTCCCCGGAAGCTCCAGATCGCTCTTGTTGAGTTCCTCGATGTTCACGTCCTTGAACGTGAGTACCCGCACCTGCTTCACGAAGCGCGCCGGCCGGTACATGTCCCACACCCAGGCATCCGCCATCGACACCTCGAAGAACACCTCACCCTGGACCGAATGCACCTGCATCTCGTAGTCGTTGGTGAGGTAGAAACGCCGCTCGGTCTCGATCACGTATTTGAACAGACCGACGACATCGCGGTACTCCCGGTAGAGCTTCAGCTCCATCTCGGTCTCGTACTTCTCGAGGTCCTCGGCACTCATGGCATGTTCCCCTTCAGCCGCGCGTCCCCCTATTGTGCGCCAGCCCCTGGAACCTCTAGACGATTTCCGTGTCGAGAACCAGCGGCCGGCTGGGAGGACCTTCGTCGAGCAGCCGGTGCAGCAGCTCGGCGAGTCTGGTCGGATACACCGTCTCATGCGCGTCGGCGAGTTCCCGGTACGTCCACCAGCGTGCTCCGGCGACGCTGCGACGCTCCAGGTCGGTCAGGCCTGTCGCGTTGATCTGCGGCCGCACCGTCGAGGAGGCCGTGCGTGCCAGGAAGTACCACTCGTCCTGGTCCCAGCGCCGCCCGTCGAAGGGAAAGGAGCAGACCCGCTGCCACAGCACGGGCCCCAGCTCCACGTCGGTGAGGCCCGTCTCCTCCGCGAGTTCGCGCAGCGCGGCCTCTTCCCGCGTCTCGTCGCCCTCCAGGCCGCCACCGGGCGTGAACCACCAGTCGTCGGCCTTGTCACCGGGCTCGTGCCCGTGCAACAGCAGGACGCGGTTCTCCGGGTCGAGCAGCACGACCCGGGCCACCCGGCGCAGTGCACGGCCGGATTCAGACACCGACCGGCTCCGAGGCCCTGGTGCGGGGGCGCCGGGCGCGTTTGGCAATGGGGCCGTACGCGGCTCCGGCCAGCACCAGGACGGCGCCGGCGATCACCGTGGCCACGATGAGCCTGAGCGGGCCCGGCCGGGAGATCCCGCCGGGCAGCTCCTCGAAGCCGGTGGGCTTGGCCAGCATGCCGTCCATCGGCCAGGCCACCGCGTCCACGCGGGCCCGCACGGCACCGCGCTCCACCGAACCGTGGTCGGCGTCGCCGAGGTGGACGCTGGAGTCGAGGGAGCCGCTGCGCTCGTCGCCGAGGAGGAACAGCCGGCCCTCGGGCACGGTCGTGGACTTGATCCCGGTGAGCGAGGCGTTCGTATCGGCGGGCAGATACGGTTCTTCGATCTTTTTGCCGTTGACCGTCAGCTGTCCGTCCGTGCAGCAGGCGACCCGGTCACCGCCGATACCGACGACCCGCTTGACCATGGGCATGTCGCCCCAGGTCGCTTCCTGGAACACGACGACGTCACCGCGCTTCACGTCGCTGCCGTCGATCCGCTGGGCGAGGACCCGGTCGCCGGCGCCGATGGTCGGCGTCATCGAGTCGGTGGGCACTGTGTAGGGCTGGTAGACGATGGCGCCCCACACGAACCCGCCGAGGAACAGCACACAGCCGAGGGCCACGGCTATGCCCGACAGCATGCTGCCGGCCCGGCCGCGGCCCTCGCCCGTACGACGTGTCCTGCTCATCCCAGTTGCTCCCCGCGTTGGAGACATCGACCTTCGGTCCGGCCTCGGTGCGGCGCGGACCGTGGAAGATCGGCGATCTGGGACGGCACCCTACCTGTCGGTTTCGGTCGCAGAAACCCTGCTGTTTCCCTCGGTAAGGCGCTGGTTGATCTTGCGCCTGCGCCACAGGACCAGTGGCGCGGCACCCGCGAGTCCGAGCGCGCCCGGAACCGCGCCCGCGGCCGCGTTGATGCCCGACTGGTCGAAGGTGTCCGGCACGGGCAGTGTCGACCAGTGCGTGGGCGGCCAGGCGACGACGATGGCGCGGCCCACGACGTTGCCGACCGGCACGAAGCCGTTGTTCGCGTCGCTCTGGTGGTAGCGCGAGTCCATCGAGTCCTGGCGGTGGTCGCCCATGACCCAAACTTTGCCGTCGGGAACCTTCACCTTGAAGGTCCCACCCGCGTTGTCGGCACTGCACGGGGTGTTGCCGGGGTACACGTACGGCTCGCTGAGGGCCTTGCCGTTGACCTTGAGCGGGCCCGTGCCGTTGCACTCGACGGTGTCACCACCGACGCCGATGACGCGCTTGATGAGGTCCTTCTCGTCGGCGGACGGCATCAGGCCGACCCAGCTGAGGACCTTCTGCACCGCGTTCGGCTCCGCCGTGGGCTCGCCCTCCAGCCACCCGTCGGGGTCGTGGAAGACGATGACCTCGCCGCGCTCCGGCTCCGAGCCGAACCACGGAGTGAGCTTGTCGACGAGGACGCGGTCGCCGATCTGCAGCGTGTTCTCCATCGACGCCGACGGGATCGAGAACGCCTGGACCAGGAACGTCTTGATGACGAGCGCCAGGACGAGCGCGATGACGATGAGGAGCGGCAACTCCTTCCAGAAGGAGCGCGGCTTCTTCTGCCTGCTCCCGGCCTCGTCGCTGCCGGACCTCGCTTCGTCCGCGGTCACGGGCTCCACCGCGTCACCGTCCTCGGGAACGCGGTCCGTCACGGCCGGCCTCACCGCGTCGTCGGATCGCCCGGGCTGCTCTTCGGGTCCATGCCCTGACCGTGCGCCGACCGCCAAGTCCCCCACATCCACTCCTCACTCCGTGCCGCTGCCTGATCCCTACGCGATGCAGGCCCACCATTCCCATAACGAGCGGGAGTTCCGCAGGGGTCGGGAGGGGGATCGATCCGTCCGAATCCGGTGCGCTCGGATTCGGTCCGGTGCTGTTCGCGGTGGCCAGCCTATGCGACGTGGCAAGGGCGGCGGCCGATCCGTCGCCATGCGCGTCGGCCACCGCGGCGAACGTGTCCGGCTCGGCGAGCCCGGACCAGTGCCCGAAGGGCCATACGATCCAGCGGGCGCGGCCCACGACGGACTTCTCGGACACGGTCCCGTTGAATTTGTCGGCCAGGTGGTAGCGCGAGTCCGCCGAGTTGGCGCGGTGGTCCCCCATGACGAACAGCCGGCCCTCGGGCACCTTCACCGAGAAGTCGAACTTGGAGGGGGCGTTGCCCGGGTGGATGTACGCAGCCTCCTTCAGCGGGATGCCGTTGACCGTGACGCGGCCCTGCGCGTCACAGCACTTCACGGTGTCGCCCCCGACGCCGACGACCCGTTTGATCAGGTCGCGCTCATTGTCGGACGGCAGCAGTCCGATCCAGGTCAGACCCGCCTTGATCTGCTTGACCCCGACGGGGGCCTCCTTCGTGGGGCCGGCCTCCTGCTCCAGCCACTTGCCGGGGTCCCGGAAGACGACCACATCGCCGCGGTGCACCTCCGCGCCGAACCACGGTGTGAGCTTGTCGACGACGACCCGGTCACCGATCTTGATCGTCTGTTCCATGGAGCCCGACGGGATCACGAAGGCCTGCACGAGGAACGTCTTCAGGACAAGGGCGATGAGCAGAGCCACGCCTACGAGGAGAGGTATCTCCTTGATCGCGGAGCGCTGTCTGCGGCGCTTCACCTTGCGGGCCAGCTTGCGCCGCTCGGCCCGCCCTGGCAGGGCCGGGCCGCTGGTGGGCCGGGTCCCGGTGGGCAGCTGCTCGTCGGGGCCGGGGCCCGAGCGGTCCTTGCCGCGCCTACCCACGAGCGCCACCGGGGTTGGGCACGCGCGCGTAGAGGTCCGCACGCGACAAAGAGTGCCAGTGCCCGGCCGGCCAGGCGATCCACTGGGCCTTGCCGATCACCTGGTCGACGGGGACGAAGCCGCCGCCGGGAGCGCCCAGGTAGTCACGGGAGTCCCGGGAGTCGCTGCGGTGGTCGCCGAGCAGAAAGAGGGTGCCGTCGGGAACTTTGATGTCGAAGGGCACTTCCGAAGGCGCGTCTCCGGCGTGCAGCACGGGACGCTCGTTCACGGACTGCCCGTTCACCTCGATCGTCCCCTTGCTGTCGCAGCAGACCACGTGGTCTCCCCCTGTGCCGACAACGCGCTTGACGTAGTCGGCGTCCCCGAAGTACCCGCTTCCGTCGAAGACGACCACGTCACCGCGGCCCGGTTCGGCACCAAAACGGTACGCCAACTTATTTACGAGAACGCGGTCACCGACCCTCAATGTGCTCTCCATGGAGCCGCTGGGGATCTGGAAGGGCTGCATGACGAAGACGCTGACGGCCAACAAGAACGCCATGCAGACGAGCAGGGTGAGAGTGAGGCGACCGCCCGGCAGCCAGGAGAGGACGCCGGACAGCGCAGAGGAGCGCGACCGGTCCTCCTCGCCCGCTGCGGTGTGCTCCGGGGGCTCGGAGGAGCGATCGCGCTCCACGTGTCGTGCTTCGGTGTCCATCGAGGCCAGATGCTATCCGGCCGTGCTGTGACGCCGTCCGCGAGAGGGACTCTCGCGTGCGCGAGATCAGTTCTCGCGCTTCTCCTTGATCTTCGCGGCCTTGCCGCGCAGCTCGCGCAGGTAGTAGAGCTTGGCGCGACGGACGTCACCGCGGGTCACGAGCTCGATCTTCTCGACGATCGGCGTGTGCACCGGGAAGGTGCGCTCGACGCCGACGGAGAAGGAGACCTTGCGGACCGTGAAGGTCTCGCGGACACCGGCGCCCTGGCGGCGGATGACGACGCCCTTGAACTGCTGCACACGGGAGCGGTTGCCCTCGATGACGCGGACGTGGACGTTGACGGTGTCACCCGGGCGGAAGGCCGGGAGGTCGCTGCGGAGCGACGCGGCGTCGACGGAGTCGAGCAGGTGAGTCATGATCGTCTGCTTTCTTCACCGATGCCACAGGTCATCGGCGGGAGGTATGCGATGAGTTTCGGTAGCTGATCGCGTCGGGCCTTGCGTCGTTCCCCCTGTGGCAGGGGCGCAGGCTGGACGTACAGCAGCGGCCTATTCTTCCACGGCGTCGGGCGTTGGCCCAAATCGCCCGTCGGGGCCCGGCCGCCAGCCCAGGATGGAGAGCATTTCCCGGTCCTTCTTGTCGAAGGCCTTCGGGTCGGTGCGCCGGACGAGGTCCGGGCGGTTGCGCACAGTGCGGCGCAGCGCCTCGTCCCGGCGCCAGCGGGCGATCTTGCCGTGATGGCCGCTGAGGAGGACCTCCGGAATGTCCCGGCCGCGCCACTCGGGCGGCTTGGTGTAGACGGGCCCCTCCAGGAGGTTGGCCATGGTGCCGGGCGCGAAGGAGTCGTCCTGGTGGGAGGCGGCATTGCCGAGCACACCCGGCAGCAGGCGGGCGACCGCCTCGGTGATGACGAGCACCGCGGCTTCCCCGCCGGCGAGGACGTAGTCGCCGATGGAGACCTCGTAGACGGGCATGCGGGTCGCGTACTCGTCGATGACGCGGCGGTCGATGCCTTCGTAGCGGGCGGGCGTGAAGACCAGCCAGGGGCGCTCGGAGAGCTCCACGGCGAGTTCCTGGGTGAAGGGGCGCCCGCTGGGCGTGGGGACGACCAGGACGGGCCCCTGTGCCCCGTTCTCGTACCCGTCGGCCAGGACGTCGTCGAGCGCCTCGCCCCAGGGCTCGGTCTTCATGACCATGCCGGGGCCGCCGCCGTAGGGGGTGTCGTCGACCGTGTTGTGCCGGTCGTGCGTCCACTCCCGCAAGTCGTGCAGACGCACGTCCAGTTGCCCACGCGCGCGTGCCTTGCCGACGAGCGAGACGTTCAGCGGTTCGAGGTACTCGGGGAAGATCGTGACGACGTCGAGCCTCATGCGGTCTCGTCCTGCGCGCTGTCGGCGTCGCGGCTGGAGACGATCTCCGCCTGGTCGTCGATGAGGCCGGGCGGCGGGGTGATGACCGCCCTCTGCTCCTCGAGGTCGATCTCGGTGACGATCTCCTCGACGAACGGGATCATGACCTCGGTGCCGTCGGGCCGTTCCACGATGAACAGGTCCTGCGAGGGCAGGTGCGAGATCTCGGTGATGCGGCCGACCTCGGTGCCGTCGGCCGTGACGACGTCGAGGTCCATGAGCTGGTGGTCGTAGAACTCGTCCGGGTCCTCCGGCAGTTCCTCCGGGTCGACCTCGGCGATCAGCAGCGTGTTGCGCAGCGCCTCCGCCCCGGTCCGGTCGTGCACGCCCGCGAAGCGCAGCAGCAGTCGGCCGCTGTGCACACGTCCGGACTCGATGGTGAGCGGGCCGGTGGCGGCGGGGTCCGTGGCGAGCACCGCGCCGGGACCGAGCCGCAGCTCGGGCTCGTCGGTGCGCACCTCGATGGTGACGTCGCCCTTGATGCCGTGGGCGCGGCCGATGCGCCCGACTACCAACTGCACGATCGGTGACTCTCCTGTCATGCCTGTTCAAACGACTAGGGCCGGGGACGGCTCGTAAGCCCTCCCCGGCCCGAGCCGGTGTTCAACTTTGTCAGCGAGCCTGGTCGACGTCGATGAGATCGACGCGGACACCGCGCCCGCCGATGGCGCCCACGACAGTACGCAGAGCACGCGCGGTGCGGCCGTTGCGGCCGATCACCTTGCCGAGGTCGTCGGGGTGGACCCTGACCTCGAGTACGCGCCCACGCCGCAGGTTGCGCGAGGCGACCTGCACGTCGTCGGGGTTGTCGACAATGCCCTTCACGAGGTGCTCAAGAGCCTCCTCGAGCATGCTCAGGCCTCGGTCGACTCGGACGCAGCCTCAGCGGCCTCGTCCTTCTTCTCAGCCTTCTTCTTCTGGGTGATGGCCTCACCCTTGGGCTCGTCGGCCGTGGCAAGCGCCTCGAAGGAGGGGCGGGCCTTCTTCGGCTCGGCGACCTTCAGCGGCTCCGGGGCGGGCAGACCCTTGTGCTTCTGCCAGTCACCGGTGAGCTTCAGGATGGCCATGACCGGCTCGGTCGGCTGCGCGCCGACACTCAGCCAGTACTGCGCGCGCTCCGAGTCGACCTCGATGCGCGACGGGTTCTGCACCGGGTGGTACAGGCCGATCTCCTCGATGGCCCGGCCGTCACGGCGGGTACGGGAGTCGGCGACGACGATGCGGTAGTGAGGCGCACGGATCTTGCCCAGACGCTTCAGCTTGATCTTGACTGCCACGGAAGTGGTGTCTCCTGGTCTTGACGTGGGTGGGCACGGCGAGATTGCCGCGTGGGGTTGCGGTACCCGAGTGCCCGATGGACGCGTCAGCCGGAGGAGAGAGGGGTCCTATGCGACTGTCGAGTACAGCTAGCCATTGTGCCATACGTCGCCGGGACGGCCGAATCCTCCCCTGAGCTCCCCACCGCGTTCGAGCAGGGGCGTTCGTGCGGGGAGGAGCCTCTTCGGCCACCTCACCAGTCACGGGGTGGTCAGCCCGCGGCGGCTCCGACCACCTCCGGGATACGGAACGGCTTGCCGCACCCGCCGCACATGATCGGGGCCTGGGCGAGCACCGACGGTACGACCCGGACATTGCGGCCGCAGTCGCAGACGGCCTTCACGCGGACGCCGCCGCCGGAGGAGCCGTGGCGGGCGGCGGGGCCGCGGAAGCTGCGCTTGGTGTCGGCGGCGGTCGCGACCGTGTGCGCCTTGAGGGCGCGGTGCAGCCGCTCGATCGTCTGCCGGTAGCGCTGCTTGGCCTCCGAGTTGAGCGTGACCAGGGAGAAGCCGCTGCTGGGGTGCGGCTCCTCGGGGTGGTCGAGGCCCAACTCCTCGGCGATGGCCAGGAATCTGCGGTTGTGGTACCGGCCGGCGCGCGAGGTGTCGCGGATTCCGCGCGCGGCGGCGATGCCGTGGACTGCCTCATGGAGGAGTCGCTCGAAGGAGAGCTCGTGCCCGCAGGCGGACGACGACTCCCCGATCAGGGATTCGGGCGCGGCGAGATCCGGCAGTTCGGGGTGGTGCCGCTGAATGTCGGCCCACGCCCCTGCCAGCTCTGCGGCGAGAACAGGTGGTGTCGTGCTCACGTCGTGACAACGAGCCGGAGTGCCTCTGTGTTCCTATTCCGGGGCATCCCAAATATTTTGCACGTACCAGTCAGTTGCCGCTCATGTATCCGGACGAGGGCGGGTGCGCTGATCTGCGGAGAAGCCGCACAGCTCGCATCAAGGTGGTGCGTAGTAACACGTACGCCCCGGCGCGTAGTGTCCCGCTCGCGCCGGGGCGTATGTGTCCGTCCGAAGCGCAAGCGGCGTTTCGGCCTCTTGCGCCCGGCGGGGTCGCTCAGTAGGCGCGTGCCACGACCGCGACGTTACCGGGTGCGTCGTCGGCGGTCGGCACCGCCCCGTCGGCGGTGAGCAGACACCGTACGGAGATGGCGTGCTCGGCGAGCCTCGCCTCGCCCGCCTCGCCGAGTGTGGCCCAGGGGATGCGGGCCCACCCACCGGCGGCGGTCGCCTCGACGGCCTCCTCCAGGGTCGCGATGTCGCTGGTGCGCGACGTGCGGCGGTCCCGCGACTCCTTCAGGAGCAGCGCCTGGTCCTCCTCCAGGACGGTGGGCAGCAGTCCGGGCAGGCTGTCGACGGGCACGGCCTCCTTGCCGCCGGGAATGCGGCGGACGAGCATCGCGGTGCCGCTCTCCAGGTCGCGGGGTCCGACCTCGACGCGTACGGGGACACCTTTGAGTTCCCAGTCGACGGCGCGGCGCCCGAAGGGGGTGTCCGTACGGTCGTCGATGCGGACGCGGAGGCCGGCCGCCTTCAGGGCGGCCCCGATCTCGCGCACCTTGGCGAGCACGGCCTCGTCGCCCTTGATGGCGAGGACCACGACCTGGATGGGGGCGAGCCGGGGCGGTACGCGCAGTCCCTTGTCGTCGCCGTGCATCATCACCAGCGCGCCGATCATCCGGGTCGTCGAGCCCCAGGAGGTCTGCCAGACCAGTTCCTGCGTGCCTTCCTTGGACAGGTACCGGGTCTGGAACGCCTTGGCGAAGTTCTGGCCGAGTTCGTGGCTGGTGCCCATCTGGAGGGCCTTGCCGTCGCCCATCATCCCTTCGAGGGTGAGGGTGTTGATGGCGCCCGCGAAGCGCTCCTTGGCCGTCTTGCGCCCCAGGACGACATCCATGGCGAGCACGTTCTCCATGAAGTCGGCGTAAACGTGCCGGTGGATGCGTGCCGCGAAATCGCGCGCCTCCTCGTACGTCGCGTGCGCCGTGTGGCCTTCTTGCCACAGGAATTCCGTCGTACGGAGGAAGAGGCGCGGCCGCAGCTCCCAGCGCACCACGTTGGCCCACTGGTTGATGAGAAGCGGGAGGTCGCGGTAGCTCTGGACCCACTTGGAGAAGTACTCGTTGACGATCATCTCGGAGGTGGGCCGGACGACGGCCGGCTCCTCCAGTTCCTTGCCGCCGCCGTGGGTCACTACGGCCAGCTCGGGCGCGAAGCCCTCGACGTGGTCGGCCTCCCTGGCCAGGTAGGACTGCGGGATCAGGAGCGGGAAGTACGCGTTCTGCGTGCCCGTGTCCTTGATGCGGGCGTCCATGTCCTGCTGCATCCGCTCCCACAGCCCGTAGCCGTACGGTCGGATGACCATCGTGCCGCGCACCGGGCCGTTGTCGGCCAGTTCGGCCTTGGAGATCAGGTCCTGGTACCAGCGCGGGAAGTCTTCCGCCTGGGGCGTGAGAACAGGGGCTTTGGCCATGGCGCGCATGCTACGGCGCGGGCGGCCAGTCCCTCACATCCTTTTTCGCCCGGATGCCCGCCTCGTGGCCGCCCGCTGTTGCCGCCCGGGGGCGCACGACGGTGCATGCGCGCATTGTCGGCACACCTGCCAGACACCCCCTAGACGAGAGGGACGATGCGGAGTTCCCTGGCTTACGGGGGGAGAGCGAGCAGCGCGCGACACGGTTGACACACCACAGCGACAACTCTCGGCATCTCTCGGCGGATTGGGGCACTTTCGATGACACCTACGCTCGTGCGGCGACACCTTTCCCACGTGGCCCACGCGCCACGCGCGGACCGGGGCGCACGCGCGCGTGACTGGTCGGAGATTCAGGAGCGGATGCTGGTTCCTGTCTACGAAGCGGTGTACGAGCGGCTCGAGGTCGGCTCGGGCACCCGACTCCTGGGTCTGGAGTGCGGTAGCGGACTCGCTCTGCTCATGGCGGCCTCGCGCGGCGCCGCTGTGACCGGCGTCGAGCCCAGGGACCCCGCGCGACTGGCACTTGCCCGGGACCGGCTGCTGCGCTCTGGTGGGCAGCGCCGCGGCCCGGGAACGGCCCGCCTCACGGACGGCGGCATGGACGGCGGCATGGACGGCGTTCCCGGGGCGGCGCCCGGCGAGCCCGCGTACAACGTGATCACCGCCTTCCAGCCGATCGGCTGCACAGCGGGCGACTCGGCCGGCCTGTCCACACTTCTGAGGAGCGTGACGCCCCTGGCGGAGCCGGGTTCCTGTGTGGTGCTCGTCGGGTGGGGCCCACCCGAGCGTTGCACGACGTCAGCGGTCCTCCGGGTGGCCGCGAAACTCGCCGACCCTCTTCGTAGTACCGGCAGTTGGCGGGCCGCCCTCCGTGACGACCTGGAAGAGGTGGCGCAGCGGGCCGGGTTGCGGCCCGACGGGTCGGGGCGAGTGGCGTGCCCCTTCGGATACTCCGACGCGGAGAGCGCGGTACGTGGCCTGTTGTCCACGGGATTGTTCGACGCGGCGGTGGAGGCGACGGATCTGACGCAGGTCGGCAAGGAGATGACCGAGGCACTCCAGCCGTACGTGCGCTCGGACGGCACCGTGTGGATGCCGAACGTCTTCCGCTACCTGATCGCCCGAACGCCGTGACCTCGTAGGACGCGGACGCGTCGGGACCTGGTCAGGGCTCCTTCAGGATCGGCTCCGGGGAGCCCCTCAGTCCTTGGCGAGGCGGGTGATACCGGCGACCCGGTAGGCGTGCGCCTCTTCGAGCGTCTCGTTCTCCAGTAGCGCGGCGGCGAGCGCGTCCAGCTTGTCGCGGTTCTCCCGTAGCTTGTCGCACGCCTCCTGGTAGCACTCGTCCACGATGCGGCGCATCTCGCCGTCGATCGTGTCGAGGGTGTCGGGGGCGGCGGCGAGCCCGTAAGCCTGCTGGGCGTCGTTCGGGAGGGCCGACAGGCGGCCGACCTTCTCGCTCATGCCCCAGCGGGCGACCATGGCGCGGGCGATGTTGGTGACCTGTTCGAGGTCGTTCTCGGCTCCGGTCGTGACGACTCCGTAGACGACCTGTTCGGCCGCCATGCCACCCAGAGCGCCGATGATGCGGCCACGGAGGTACTCCTCCGTATACGCGTATTTGTCGGCGTCGGGGGTGGACAGGGTCACGCCCAGCGCCCGGCCGCGCGGCACGATCGTGATCTTGCGGACGGGGTCGGCGCCGGGCTGGAGCATGCCCAGGAGTGCGTGACCGCTCTCGTGGTAGGCAGTGCGGCGGCGCTCCTCGTCGGGCATGACCAGCGGCCGTTCCGCGCCGAGCTGGACCTTCTCCAGCGCTTCGGAGAGGTCGGTCTGGGTGACCTGCTGCTGTTTGCGCTTGACGGCGAGGAGGGCGGCCTCGTTGGTGAGGTTGGCGAGATCGGCGCCGGTCATGCCCGGCGTCGTCCGCGCCACCTGGGCGAGGTCCACGTCGGAGGCGAGCGGGATCTCGCGTGAGTGGATCTTGAGGATCGCCTCGCGTCCGCCGCGGTCGGGGGGCGAGACGCTGACGACGCGGTCGAAGCGGCCGGGGCGCGTGAGGGCGGGGTCGAGGACGTCGGCGCGATTGGTGGCGGCGATGACGATGACGCCTTCGGAGCCGCTGAACCCGTCCATCTCGGTGAGGATCTGGTTCAGGGTCTGCTCGCGTTCGTCATGGCCGCCCATGCCGCTGCCGCCGCCCCGGGCCCGGCCGATGGTGTCGATCTCGTCGATGAAGATGATCGACGGGGCGACCTTGCGGGACTCGGCGAACAGCTCCCGCACACGTGAGGCGCCGACGCCGACGATCATCTCGATGAACTCCGAGGCGGAGGCCGAGAAGAACGGCACGCCCGCCTCGCCGGCGACCGCGCGGGCCAGCAGTGTCTTGCCGGTGCCCGGCGGGCCCGCCAGGAGGACGCCACGGGGCATCTTGGCGCCCATCTTGCGGTAGGCCTCGGGGTTCTTGAGGAAGTCGACGACGTCGTTCAGCTCGCCCTCGACCTCGTCGATCCCGGCGACATCCTCGAAGGTGGTGCGCTTCTTGCCGGGTTCCAGCTCGACCGGCCTGGGCGGCTGCTTGCGGCCGAGCATGCCGCCCGCCCCGCCCATGCCCTGACCCATGCGGCGCGCGATGAAGATCCACAGGAAGACCAGGAGCAGCATCGGGGCGAGCGAGATGAGCAGGTTGGACAGGAAGCTGCGTTCCTGGACGACCGGTTCGGCCGTCACGGTCACGTCGTGCTTCTCCAGGTTCGCCCACAGGTTGTCGTCGGCGAAGGACGGTCTCTGGGTCGTGAACTTCGTGTACTTCTTGCCGCCGCTGTCGCTGTCGTCCGGGGTGGGCTGCTCCTTCTTGAGCTGTCCCTGGATCGCGTCACCCTTGGCGTAGATCTTGGTGACGTTGTCGTCGGCGACCTGCTTGCTGAACTCCGTGTACGAGATCGTCGGCTCGTCGCCTTCGTTGAAGAACGACAGGACCAGATTGGCGACAAGGTAGACGACCAGGGCCGTGAGGATGAGGCCGCCCCAGCCGCCGGGCATCTTGCGCTTGGGGCTCTGTGGTGGCGGTGGCGGCGGTGCTCCCTCGGAGCGCCAGGGCTGATCGGTCCGATCGCGCGGGGGTACGGGGTTCGCCACGCCTGTTCTCCTCCTGCCGCCCGCCGCCGGGAGCGCCGTCCGGGCCCATGGGCCTTGGGCCCATGACCGCACAGATCACCGACCCTTGCCAGTATCCAGAATCCTGGTTACTGTCTGATTCGTGAACGGTTTCGACGATCGCTTCCTTACGCGCAACGGCCTCGCGGCCCGGCAGCTCGCGGTCCTGCTGATGGGCCACGAGCCGGACACCCGGCTGCCGCGCGTGAAGGACTTCGCCCAGGAGCTGGGCTGCGGGAACGGAACCGTCCAGGCCGCACTGCGCCTCCTTGAGGAGTCCGGCGGGATCGCGACGGCCGCCCGGGGCCACCTGGGCACCTTCCTGGTCCGCTCGGACCGCGCCATACTGTGGCGCCTCTCCGGCCTCGGCACCCTGTTGGCCGCAATGCCGCTCCCCTACTCGCGTCGCTACGAAGGACTGGCCACGGGCTTGCGCGCGGCCTTCGAAGCCGCGGGCACGCCGTTTGCCATCACCTTCATGCGAGGCGCCGGCGACCGAACCGCCGCCCTCCTGGAAGGCAAGGTCGACCTGGTGGTCCTGTCGCGGCTCGCGGCCGACGGCCTCGTCGAGCAGCACCAGGACGAGCTGGCGCTCGTCGCCGATCTCGGACCGGCCACCTACGTAGGCGCGCACGGTTTCCTGGTGCGTGAGGGCGCCTCCCTGGACGCCCCCGGGCTGCGGGTCGCGGTCGACCACGCTTCGGAGGACCAGCGGATGCTCGCGGAGCGTGCCTTCGCGGGGCGCAGTGACATCCAGTGGGTCGAGTCGTCGTACATGCAGCTGCGCGACCTGTTCGCACAGAAGCAGGCCGATGCCACGGTCTGGAACCTCGACGAGGTGCAGGGCCGGCTCGGCATGGAGGTGGACGTGCTGCCTCTGGGCGACGAGGTCACCCGCGATCTGGCGCTGCGCAACTCCAGTGCGGCCATCATCAGCCGGACAGAGGGCGCCAAGGCGCTCTCCGCCGTGCGTGATGCCCTGGACCTCTCCCAGGTGGCACAGCTGCAGTCCGAGGTCCTGCGAGGCGAGCGCATCCCTTCGTACTGACGCCAGCCGTTCGCGGCCGCGGAAGGCCGGGGCTCCGGTCCCGGCTCAAAATCCAAAATCCCGGTTACTGTCTCGCTGAGGAGGTCCCATGGACGACCAACTAGCCCTCCGCATCCGGCTGTTCCGCGAGAGCGGCCAGGTGGCGCCGGAGGTCGCCGACTTCGTGGCCACTGAACTGGCGGCGCTGGAGAGCGAGGGCCGCACCGTGACGGAGGAGAGCGCCGGGATGCTCACCAGCCATCTGATGATGGCGCTCACCCGGCTCCTGAGCGGCGCACCCATCGATCAGTTCCTCACGGACGAGCAGGTCGCCGCCGAACTGGCGGACCACCCCGAGGCCGTCGAGCGGGCCCGGCGCACCTCCGCGCGGGCGCACGCGGATCTCGGCGCCTCCCTGCCCGACTCGGAGATCAACTTCCTGGCGATGCACCTCGCTGTCCTGGCGCGGCGCCCCGCCCACTGAGCCCCCCTCAGGTCCCACCGGGCCCTGGTGGGCCCTACGAAAGAAGGAACCAGTCATGACGAAGATCCTCACCGGCGGCGTCGGCAAGGTCGAAGTGGCGAACACGGTCAAGGAACTGGGGCTCGACGGCGTCGAGGTCACCCTCTCCAGCGACATGGACGCGGCGATGAAGCTGCGCGCCGGGCAGGCCGACTACTTCCTGGGCACCTGCCACACCGGTGCCGGAGCCTCCCTCGGCGTGCTCGTCGGCCTGATGGGCCGGCCCGCCTGCCACACCTTCGGGCGCGGCGTGCCGACCGAGGACGAGGTCAACGCCTTGCTGGCGGACGGCAAGCAGGTGTTCGGCTTCTCCATGGACCAGATCGACAAGATCGCCCCGCTGATCGCGCGGGCGATCGCGGCCCGCTCGTAACCGCGTAGGACACCACCATGCACACCTCGACGGGTACCGTCATCGCCGCCGGCGCGAACCTCGACTTCACGCTCGCGCAGCAGCTCACCGTGATCGCCCTGTGCGCGCTGACCGCGTTCATCTCGCACATGGCCCTGGCCGTCTTCAACGACGGCGTGCGCCCCTTCATGCTCGACTTCATCCAGGGGCGGTCCACCCGCAGCGCCACCACGGCGGTCTCCTTCGGCCTGTCCGCCGGGTTCATCTTCGGCCTGGGCGCGCCGATGGCCCTGTCCACCGGTGTCCTCAACCCGTGGCTGGTGTTCCTGCCCACCGACATCCTGGGCATCCTCGCGCCCAAGAAGTGGCTCGCGCCGATCCTGGGCGCCGCGTGGGGCGCCATCGTCGTCTTCGGTCTGAACGGCGCCAACAACCTCGCGCACGATCTGCCTGTCGACTTCCTGACGGCGATGCAGCAGATGTCGACGCCGATCCTCTTCCTCTTCACGCTGTTCCCGGTGCTCGCCATCACCAAGCAGTTCGGGCGCAAGTGGGGCGGGATCGCCGGCGTCGTCGAACTGGCGCTGGTCGTCATGACCATGAAGCTGTGGCCGAACGTCTTCGCGGGCGCCATCGCCATGGCCGTCGGCGTCCTGATGCTGATCGGCCTCGCGATCGCCAAGGACCTCGGGCAACGCAAGGCGGACCGCGCGCAGAAGGTCGAGGAGGTCGAGGAGAGTGACCCCGCCGATGACCCGATGGCGTCCCTGTTCAGTGCGAGCGCGGCCCGGCTGCGCCGCTACCTGCCGCTGTTCATGCTGCTCGGCGCGGGTGTCTGTGTCCTGGCCCAGATGCACATATTCGGCGGCGGCGAGGCCACCAGTTTCCTGATCGCCAAGGGGCAGTACGGAGAGGCGGCCCAGGTCGACTTCTACCGCGTCTTCGGCTTCATCCCGCTGATCGCGACCACGGCCCTGGCCTCCGGCGCGTACGGCATCGCGGGCTTCACGCTCGTCTACCCCATCGGTTATCTGCTGCCGAACCCGTTCCTCGCGGCCGTCGTCGGCGCCCTCGTCTTCGCGGTCGAGGTGCTCGCCCTCTCCTACATCGGCAAGCTCCTCGGCAAGCTGCCGAGCGTGCGCGACTCGTCCGAGCACCTGCGCAGCGCCATCTCCGACACGCTCCAACTGGCCATCCTGTTCGGTTCGCTGATGGCGGCGAACGCGATGGGAGCGGGGCTCGGCATCCTCATCGTGGGCGGGCTGTACCTGCTCAACGAGGCGATGGGCCGGCCCGTCGTGCGGATGGCGGCAGCGCCCGCGGCGGTGATCGTCGGCGGCATCGCGCTCAATGTCCTGTACTGGCTCGACCTGTTCACCCCGCTGAAGACGTGAGGGACGCGGACGCCGGGCGGTACCGGACCCGCCGCCCCTTCCGCCGGCCGACTCACCTGCTGTTTCACACTCCGTGAAATTCTCCCCACATTTCGTCACTCTCCGTGGAACTCGTGCGGAACGCGGACCGTTGAGAAGGGTGAGCGGCCGACGACCGAGGCCGAGAGCACCACCCGGCCCACGGGATCAGCACGCGGAAAGGAACACCCCCACCATGCACACCACCCTCCACACCGTCACGGGACCCCTTTCCTATGAGGCCGTCCGCGGCCCCGCTCTCACCCACGAGCACCTCGCGCTCGATCTGGATCTCGCGGGCGACGACGGAGCCGTTCTGGACCCCGTGCGGCACGGGCCGGCGATCGCCGCCGAACTCGCGGCGCTGCGCGAGGAGTTCGACCTCTCCCTGGTCATCGACCTGACCTGCCGCGGAATGGGACGCGATCCGCGCGCACTCGCCGCCCTCGCGCGGGAAGCAGGGGTCGCCGTCGTCGCCGCCACCGGCTGGTACTACGAGCCCTTCCACACCCCCGAGGTGGCCTCGGCCAGTGTGGAAGCGCTCGCGGAGAGCCTCGTGCGCGAGATCGAGGACGGGTTCGGCACCACCGGTATCCGGCCCGGCGTCCTCGGTGAGGTAGGCAGCCACGGGGATGTGCCGAGCGCCCCCGAGACCCGATCGCTGCGCGCGGCCGCCCGGGCGGCCCTCGCCACGGGCCTCTCCGTCGCCACGCACGCCCAGCTCGGACACGGTGGCCTCGCCCAGCTGGAGCTGCTCATAGATGAAGGGCTGCCCGCGCACCGCGTCTGCCTCGGCCACCAGGACCTTCTGGACGATCCGGCCGTGCACAAGGAGCTGGCGTCGCGCGGGGCCTACGTAGCCTTCGACACGGTCGGCAAGGAGAGCTACCAGAGCGACTCCACCCGGCTGCGCCTCCTGCTCGGCCTCATCGAGGCGGGCCACGCCGACCGGGCCTTGCTGAGCTGCGACATCTCCCGGCACGCGTACCTGGTGTCGGAAGGCGGCCAGGGTTACGGACATCTGTTCCGCTCGTTCCTGCCCCGGCTGCGCGCCGCCGGCGTGGACGACGACCTGATCGACCTGATGACACGGCGCAACCCCCTGCGCTTCCTGACCGGCGCCGACACGGAGGAGATCTGACCATGGCCCTGACGGACTCCCCTCCTCAGCCGCCCGCCCTGCCGACGACCCACCCGCTCGCCACCGTCCCCGTCGAGGAGGCCGCGGCCCGCCAGTTCCGCCTGCTGGAATGCACCGCCGCCCACCTCGAGGGCGCCGAACTGTTCGCCGCGGACGCGGGTGTCGTGCCCGGCCTCGGCCGGCCCCGGACCACCGCCCAGGTGGAGGCCGTCCTCGCCGACTTCTTCGGCGCCGAGGACGCCGCTCTCGTCCAGGGAGCGGGCACGGGTGCGATCCGGGCGGCGCTGAGCGCGGCGGTGCGCGCGGGCGACCCGCTGCTCATCCACCAGGCACCCGTCTACCGCACCACCGAGGTCACCTTGCGCGGCCTCGGCGTACGGACGCACGAGGTCGACTTCAACGACGCTGAGGCGCTGCGCACGGCCCTGGCCTCGGGGCAGTTCCGCTGGGCGTACGTGCAGCACACCCGGCAGCGGCTCGCCGACTCCTACGATCCGGGCGCCGTGCTGGCGGCGTGCCGCGCGGCCGGGGTGCGCACGGTCGTCGACGACAACTACGCGGTGCTGCGTGTCCCGGCCGCCGGGGTCGAACTGGGCGCCGACGCCTCCTGCTTCTCCCTGTTCAAGCTGCACGGCCCGGAGGGCGTCGGGGCGGTGGTCGGCGCCCGGGACCTCGTCGAGCACGTGCGCGCGGACAACTACTCCGGGGGCGGCCAGGTCCAAGGGCACCAGGCGCTCGACGCGCTGCGTGCGCTCACGCACGTGCCGGTGATGTGGGCGCTGCAGTCCCGCGTCGGCGCGGAGGTGGCCGAGCGCCTCACGGCCGGCGAGGTGCCGGGCGTCGCCGAGGTGCGGATCGCCAACGCGCAGGACCGTTGTCTGCTGGTGCGGCTCGACCGGCCGGTGGCGCGGGAGCTGCCCTCCGTGGCGGCGAGGTTCGGAGCGGCGCCCTACCCGGTGGGCTCCAACTCCCGGTACGAGATCGCACCGCTCTTCTACCGCATGTCCAGCTCCTCCCTGGACGACGCCCCCGGGCTCGCCGACTGGACGGTCCGGATCAACCCGATGCGCGCGGGCGCCGATCTGGTCGTCTCCATCCTGCGCCGCTCGCTCCACGAACTCAGCAAGGACTGACCGACCGTGTTCCTCGACAGTCTGCTCGCCCGCAACCCCGCGCTGATCGACGCGGCGGCCGACCTCCATCGGCGCGGCGCCGTCCCACCGGACACCTATGTGATGGACCTCGACGCGATCGAGGCGAACGCGGAGCTGCTCGCCGCCGAGGCCGAGCGGCTCGGCCTCGGCCTCTGGTTCGTCGTCAAACAGCTGGGCCGCAATCCCGAGTTGATCAAGGCCATCGCGCGGCACATCCCGAAGTACGCCGCGATCGATCCGCCCGAGGCCCGGACGCTGCACGCGGCCGGTGCGCAGGCGGGCAACCTCGGCCACCTGGTACAGATCCCGCACCGCGCGCTGCCCGAGATGCTCTCCTGGCGTCCCGAGACGGTGACCGTCTACGACCTGGCGAACGCGCGGGCGGTGTCCGACGCCGCGCTTGGGCTCGGCCGGGTGCAGGACATCCTGATCCGGCTCGAAGGGGCGCCGGGGGCGGTGTATCCCGGGCAGGAGGGCGGGGTCCCGCTCGCCGGGATCGAGGCGTTCGCGGCGGCCGTGGAGCAGCTTCCCGGGGTGCGGATCGGCGGCGTCACAGCGTTCCCGTGCGTGTTGTGCGATCCGGCGACGGGCCTGCCGGCGCCCACGGCCAACTTCGACCTCGCCCTCGCGGCGCGCCGGACACTGGCCGCGCGCGGGCACGAGGACCTCAGGCTCAGCGCCCCCAGTGCCACCTCCGTGGCGACGCTCCCGCTCCTCGCCGAACTCGGGGCCACCCACGGCGAGCCCGGCCACTCCCTCACCGGTACCACTCCGCTGCACGCGCGGGACCTCGGCCAGCCAGAGAAGCCCGCTTATGTGTACGTCACCGAGGTCGCGCACACCCTCGCCGACGGCCGGCCCGCGGTCTTCGGCGGTGGTTTCTACGCGCGTTCCCACATCACGTCGGCGCTGCTCCCCCGCACCGGAGTGCGCCTGCCGGTACAAGAGGCGCCGCCGGAGAACATCGACTACTACCGGCTGCTCGACGCGCCCGGGGCGGGCGCGGGGCCGAGGCCGGGTGACACCGCTCTGCTGGCATTCCGTACGCAGATCTTCGTGACGCGTTCGACGGTCGCCGTGGTGGCCGGCCTCTCGACGGGGGCGCCACGCCTCGTCGGCCTGTTCGACGCACAGGGGAAGGCCGCCTCATGAGCAGGACCGTGATCGTGGTGGTGGACGGGTTCGGTATCGGCGCCATGCCGGACGCGGGCGTCCTGCGCCCGGGCGACCTGGCCGCCGACACCTGCGGGCACGTGCTGGACCGGTGCCGGGAGGCGTTCGGCAGGCCGCTGCGGCTGCCCGTCCTCGGCGCGCTCGGCCTCGGCCTGGTCCACCCGCACCCCGACCTGGCCCGGCGCACTCGGCTGCCAGTGGCGGCGGGACGGGCCGCGCTCGGTTATCCGGGGGCGGACACGTTCGCCGGGCACCAGACGATGATGGGGGCGGACTTCAGCCGGGTGACGGTGGCGCGGCTCGCCGAGCACCTGGACGAGGTGCGGCGGGTCCTCACGGACGCGGGCCACCAGGTCGAACTGCTGGACGGCAAGCCCCTGTTGGTTGTCGACGGCACGGTTCTCGTGCACGACAACCTGGAGGCGGACCCGGGGATCAACTGGAACGCGTCGGGCCGGCTCGACGCCGTCGGCTTCGACGCCGTCCTGTCCATCGCCCGCACGGTCCGGACGATCGCCCCGGTGGCCCGGGTCATCGCGGTCGGGGGGCACGCGGACGGGCCGCTGAGCGCGTTCGTGCGGCCGGGCGACGGCGGCACGGTCGGCCTGGACACTCCGGCGACCGGTTTCTACCGCAACGGCGGACTTCAGGTGCAGCATCTGGGGGCCGAGCTCGACCACACCCGGCAGCTGCCGGAGCTGGCGGCGCGGGCAGGCGTGCCGGTGACGCTGGTCGGCAAGGCCGCGGACATCCTGGTCTGCGAGACGGCGGTGCGCCGGCCCGCCGTGGACACGGCCGAGGTCCTCGCGCACACGGTGGAGGCGGCCCGGTCCGCGGGCGACGCACTGGTCGTGGCCAATGTGCAGGAGACCGATCTCGCCGGGCACCAGCAGGACGCCGAGCGGCACGGACGCATCCTGGAGCAGGTCGACGCGGGTCTCGCGGCGCTGCTGTCGCTGCTCAGCGAGGCCGGCGACCGGCTGATCGTGACGGGCGACCACGGCAACGACCCGACGATCGGCCACGCCTTCCACACGCGCGAGTACGTCCCCGTACTGATCCACCGTCCCGAGGCGGCGGGCGCGGAACTGCTGCCGGACGCGGCGAGCCTGGCCGACGTGGGCGCCACCGCCGCGGCGGCGCTCGGCCTCGATCCGGCGGGCCTGGCCAACGGCGCGGAGATACGCGGGGCCGCCCCGCGGGCCTCCTGACCACCTCCGTACAGGGGTGAGGGGCGCCCGCACCAGCGAGCGCCCCTCACCCCCTCCGCGTACGGAAAGGTCACCGGTCCATGACGTCAGCCCATGAACTTCTTGAACTCGTCGGGCAGTTCGAAGTCCTTGCCGGCCTGCCCGGCGCCGGGCAGGCCGAGCGCGCCGCCTGCCTCGGCGGCGGCCGCACGCCGGGCGGCCTCCTCCTGCTCCTGCTGCTTGCGCTTCATCGGGTTTCCGGAGCGCTGCTTGCCCTTGGCCTTCTTCGCCTGCTTCTTCTGCCGGCCCGCGCCGCCCATGCCGGGCAACCCGGGCATCCCCGGCATGCCGCCGCCCTGAGCCATGCGGGACATCATCTTGCGGGCCTCGAAGAACCGCTCGACCAGGTTCTTCACCGCGCTGACGTCGACGCCGGAGCCCCTCGCGATACGGGCGCGGCGCGAACCGTTGATGATCGAGGCGTCGGCGCGCTCGGCCGGGGTCATCGACTTGATGATGGCGGCGGTGCGGTCGACGTCGCGCTCGTCGAGGTTGGCGATCTGGTCCTTCACCTGGGCCATCCCCGGCAGCATGCCGAGCAGCTTGGAGATGGAGCCCATCTTCCGGACCTGCTCCATCTGCGCCAGGAAGTCGTCGAGCGTGAAGTCCTGGCCCTTCTTGGAGGCCAGCTTCGAGGCCATCTTCTCGGCCTCTTGCTGCGAGAAGGTCTGCTCGGCCTTCTCGATCAGCGTGAGCATGTCGCCCATGCCGAGGATGCGGGACGCCATCCGGTCCGGGTGGAACGCGTCGAAGTCGTCCAGCTTCTCGCCGTTGGAGGCGAACATGATCTGGCGGCCGGTGACGTGAGCGATCGACAGCGCCGCACCACCACGCGCGTCACCGTCGAGCTTCGACAGCACGACACCGTCGAAGCCGACGCCGTCGCGGAACGCCTCGGCGGTGTTGACCGCGTCCTGACCGATCATCGCGTCGACGACGAAGAGGACCTCGTCCGGGGAGACGGCGTCACGGATGTCCGCGGCCTGCCGCATCAGCTCCTGGTCGATGCCCAGGCGGCCGGCGGTGTCGACGATGACGACGTCGAAGACCTTGGACTTCGCGTACTCGATGGAGTCCTTGGCGACCTTGACCGGGTCGCCCACGCCGTTGCCCGGCTCGGGGGCGTAGATGCCGACGCCGGCGCGCTCGGCGACGACGCTGAGCTGGTTCACGGCGTTCGGGCGCTGCAGGTCACAGGCGACGAGCAGCGGCGAGTGGCCCTGGGACTTGAGCCAGTGGCCGAGCTTGCCGGCGAGGGTCGTCTTACCGGCACCCTGCAGACCCGCGAGCATGATCACGGTCGGTGCGGTCTTGGCGAAGCGCAGGCGGCGGGTCTCGCCACCGAGGATGCCGACGAGCTCCTCGTTGACGATCTTGATGACCTGCTGGGCGGGGTTGAGCGCCTGGGAGACCTCGGCGCCTGCCGCCCGCTCCTTCACCTGCTTGATGAAGGAGCGGACGACGGGCAGGGCGACGTCGGCTTCCAGCAGGGCGATCCGGATCTCGCGCGCCGTGGCGTCGATGTCCGCCTCGCTGAGGCGACCCTTGCCGCGGAGATTCTTGAATGTCGCTGCGAGGCGATCGGAAAGAGTGTCGAACACGGCGGTCGCGAATCCTCGGGTCGGGTGGCTCTACGGACAGGTCGCCTTCCAGGGTATCGGTCGCGGCGGATTGGGTCTGCGCCCCGTCAGCGGCAGAAGCAGTCCGGGACCCGGCCGACCGCATTCCGCTTCACCCGGCGCCCCTGCGAACGGCAGTCGCAAAGGGTGTCGGGCCCCCGGCCGCGCGGTTCAGCGGCCGGACGGGTTCGGCCGCAGCGCCGCCTCCAGGGAGCGGGCCACCGCTACGGCTTCCTCCGCGGGCAGCGGCGTGCCCTCGGGCCCGGTGACGTAGAAGGCGTCGACCGCGTTGGCGCCCAGCGTGGAGACGTGCGCGGAGCGCATACGCACGTCGGAGACCTCAAGGGCCCGGCCGATGCGGTGCAGCAACCCCGGGGCGTCCTGGGCCCGCACTTCGATGACGGTCGCGAGCCGGGACCCGGCGGGCGCCACCCTGACCCGGGCCGGGGGCGCCACCACGCCGCGCCGTCGCGGGTAGGCCGCGTCCCGCTCGGCGAGCCGCGCCGCGATGTCGAGCGAGCCGTCGAGGGCGCGGACGAGGTCGGCGCGGAGCCGGGCGGCCTGGGGCAGCGAGCCGTACTCGGCGGAGACCCGCCAGTTCAGGAGCAGGACCGAGCGGTCCCCGGTGCGCCCCTCTGCTTTCCGGGGCCGGGCGCCCTGGCCCCACTCCTCGGGCAGCGACAGGGACCGCAGCTCCGCGGTGCGCACGGTCAGCCGGTGCAGGGCGAGTACGCCGGCGACCGCCGGGAGCACCCCGGGCTGATCCGGCACCGCGATCAGCAGCTCCGCGCCCTGCCGCTCCGCACCCTGCGGTTCCGCTCCTTGCGACTCCGCACCCTGCGGCCCCGGAGCGGCCGGCTCGCCGCCCTCCTCGGCCGAGGCTGCCGCGTCCGCCTGCGCCTGCAGCGTGAGCACCGGCCCCCCGGTGCGGAACGCCTCGACCGCGAGCCGTTCCTGGTGGGCGGTGGGCTCGACGGCGTCGGGGTCCAGCGGCTCGTCCCCGGCGAGCACCGCGGCGACCCGCTTGACCAGGTCGGCCACGAGCGAGCCGCGCCAGGACGACCAGGCGGCGGGGCCGGTGGCCAGCGCGTCCGCCTCGGTGAGGGCGTGCAGCAGTTCCAGCGTCCCGTGCGAGCCGACCGCGTCGGCGACGGCTCGTACGGTGGCCGGGTCGTCCAGGTCGCGCCGGGTGGCGGTCTCGATGAGCAGCAGGTGGTGGCGGACGAGGGCGGCGAGCACCGCGGCATCGGCCCGGTCGAAGCCGATCCGCGTCGCGACGTCCCGGGCGATGGTCTCGCCCGCGACCGAGTGGTCGCCGGGCCAGCCCTTGCCGATGTCGTGCAGGAGCGCCGCCACGAGCAGCAGGTCCGGCCGTCCCACCCGCCGCGTCAGCTCCGAGGCGCGTACGGCGGTCTCGACGAGGTGCCGGTCGACGGTCCAGGTGTGGACGGCGTTGCGCTGCGGCCGGCAGCGGACCCGCTCCCAGTCCGGCAGCAACCGGGTGACCAGCCCCTCGGCCTCCAGGGCCTCCCAGACCTCTACCGTCGGGCGGCCGGCGCCGAGCAGGGTCACGAGTTGTTCGCGGGCCTCGGCGGGCCAGGGGGTGGGGAGCGGCCGGGTAGCCGCGGCCAGCCGGCGGACCGCGTGCAGCGACAGCGGCAGGCCGGCCTGGGCCGCGGCCGCGGCCGCGCGCAGCGGCAGCACCGGGTCCCGCTCGGGCCGGGCCGCGCGCGCGAGGACGACCTCGCCGTCCATCTCGACGACGCCCTCGGCGAGCGGCGAGCGCTCGACGGGCGCGCTCCTGCCGCCCAGCATGGCGCGCAGGCGGGGGCGGACGGACCGGGAGGCGAGGACCCGGCCGACCTCGCGCCAGGTGACGTCACTGGCGTAGGACACCGTGCGCGCCGCTTCGTACACCTGTCGCAGCAGGGTGTCGGCGTCGAGCAGGCCGAGTTCGGCGGCGACCTGGTCCTGTTCCTGGAGCGCGAGCCGGTCGGTGGCGCGGCCGGTCGCCAGGTGCAGCGCGTCCCGTACGTCGAGCAGGCGGCGGCGGGCGTCGGCGAGGCCTTCGCGCGGCGCGTCGGCCAGCCACGAGGCGGCGACGGCCCGCAGCGCGGTGGCGTCGCGCAGGCCGCCGCGCGCCTCCTTCAGATCGGGTTCGAGAAGGTACTGAAGTTCGCCCTGGCGCTCGGCCCGCTCCGCGCACAGTTCGCGCAGTTCGGGCAGGCGCTTGGGCGCCTGGTTGCGCCAGTCCGCGAGGACGGCGGTGCGCAGCCCGGCGGTGAGGCCGAGATCGCCGACGAGGTGGCGGGCGTCGAGCAGCCCCAGCTGCACCTTGAGGTCGTCGCCGGCCGTCTTGCGCGCCTCCGCGGGGGTGCGCACGGAGTGGTCGAGGGCGAGGCCGAGGTCCCAGACCGGGTACCAGATCCGGTCGGCGAGGGCGGCGACGGTGTCGGGATCGGCCGCGCCGTCGTGCAGAAGCAGGAGGTCGAGGTCGCTGCGCGGGGAGAGTTCACCGCGTCCGTAGCCGCCGACGGCGACCAGCGAGATGCCCGGCCCCGGTTTCCCGGCGCGGAACAGCCGCGCCAACCAGTCGTCGGTGAGGTCGGCGAGGGCGGAACGGCGCGGCGGCCCGAACCGCGCCTCTCCTTGGAGGAGGCGCAGCCGGGCCGCCGCGTAGCCGCCGGGTTCGTCGCCCGCGTCGTCGGTCCGTACGTCGTTCACACTCGTCACCCAGCGGCTCCCGTTCCGTGCGTCGAATCGCTTACAGCGCGTCCGGTCCGCGCTCGCCGGTCCGGACCCGCACGGCCGTCTCCACGGGGACCGCCCAGACCTTGCCGTCCCCGATCTTGCCGGTGCGGGCGGCTTTGACGACGACCTCGACCAGTTGCTCGGCGTCGTCGTCCTCGACCAGGACCTCGATCCGGATCTTGGGCACCAGATCGACGGTGTACTCCGCCCCACGGTAGACCTCGGTGTGCCCGCGCTGGCGGCCGTACCCGCTGGCCTCCGTCACGGTCAGGCCCTGGACGCCGAAGGCCTGGAGGGCCTCCTTGATCTCGTCGAGCCGGTGCGGCTTGACGACCGCGGTGATGAGCTTCATGCGTCCACCTTCTTGGTGTGCGGTGCGGTCGTGGCGGCCGGGGTGGGCAGGGGTGCCCGGGTGGCGGTGCCACCGCCCGCGCCGCTGAAGTCATAGGCGGTCTCGGCGTGCTCGACCTGGTCGATGCCGCCGACCTCGACGTCCTCGCTGACCCGCATGCCCATGGTCCTGTCGATGAGGAAGGCGAGGATCGCGGAGACGACGAGCGAGTAGGCGAGGACGCCGCCGACGCCGGCGCACTGCTTCCAGAACTGGGTGAGGCCGCCGCCGTAGAAGAGGCCGGCCACGTCGGACTGGCCGCCACCGGTGGCGAAGAAGCCGATGAGCAGGGAGCCGGCGATACCGCCGACCAGGTGGACGCCGACGACGTCGAGGGAGTCGTCGTAGCCGAACTTGTACTTGAGGCCGACGGCCATGGCGCACAGCACACCGGCGATGACGCCGACGGCGATCGCGCCGAGCGGGGAGACCGCGCCACCGGAGGGGGTGATCGCGACGAGTCCGGCGACGGCGCCGGAGGCGGCGCCGAGCGAGGTGAACGCGCCGTGGCGCAGCTTCTCGTAGAGGAGCCAGGCGAGCATGGCGGCGGCGGTGGCGACCTGGGTGTTGACGAACATCAGCGCGCCGACACCGTCGTCGTTGCCGAGCCAGGAGCCGGCGTTGAAGCCGAACCAGCCGAACCAGAGGAGGCCGGCGCCGAGCATCGTCCAGGGCAGCGAGTGCGGCCGCATCGGGTCCTTCTTGAACCCGGTGCGCTTGCCGATGACGAGGATGACGCCGAGGGCCGCGGCACCGGCGTTGATGTGCACGGCCGTGCCGCCCGCGAAGTCGATGACGCCGAGGTCGAAGGCCCAGCCGCCGGTCCCCCAGACCCAGTGCGCGACCGGGAAGTAGACGATCGTGGCCCACAGGGTGATGAACAGCGCCCAGGCGGTGAACTTGACGCGGTCCGCGAGGGCGCCGCTGATCAGGGCGGGCGTGATGATGGCGAACATCAGCTGGAAGACGGCGAAGACGTAGACCGGGACGGTGTAGCCGTCCCAGAGCTGGGTCAGCCCGATCCCGCTGAGGCCGACGAAGTCGCCGTCCCAGCCGATGAGCGACCCCTTGTCGGTGCCGAACGCGAGGGAGAAGCCGTACAGCACCCACAGGATCGTGACGATCCCGAGGCTGATGAAGCTCATCATCAGCATGTTCAGGGTGCTCTTGACCCGGACCATGCCTCCGTAGAAGAAGGCCAGGCCCGGCGTCATGAGCATCACCAGGGCGGAACAGATCAACATGAAGCCTGTGTTCGCGGCGGAGAGCTTGGGCGCCTCCGCGGCGAGCGTGATGGCGGCTGGTGCCATCGGCGTCTCCTCGTCATTGGTACGGCCCCGTGCGGGCGAAGCCAGAAGCGGTCATGAGGGGTGGGCCGGTTATGCGCCAGAAGACTGGCGCAGCGCGGTTTCCGGGGGCGCCCCTCGATGTTTCGCCGCAGTGACGAAGAGGTCCTGGGTGTTACGCGTAGGTGAAGTGCCGGATGACGGCGGTGCCGGGCGTGGTCGCGGTGCGGCCGGGCCGGGTCACGGAGAACCGGCCGCGGTCTTCCGTCCGTGCTGACCTGGCTGGGGGAGCCGAGTCGGATGGTGAGGGGACGGTCGGCCGCGGCCGGCGTTCACGGGAGGTCAGACGGCTGCTTCGGCGGTCTCGGGCAGTTGGACTGCCAGCCGTTCGGTCAGCTGCATGACCTCCGCGACGTCCCCGAAGTCACGCACCGCGGTGTCCACGGTCTTGCGGATGCGGGTGTTGACGCGCTCGGAGCGGACCTTGCGGGCGATCGACAGCGCGCGCTCCGCCAGCACGGTGGCCTGCTCGGGCTCCTTCTGGATCAGGTGCACGGTGGCCATGCCGATCAGGTTCAGCGCGTACGAGCGCTGGTGCTCGCTGTCCTTGCCGAAGAGTTCGACGGCCTGCTGCATCACGGGCTCGGCCATCGACGCGTACGTGGGGCTGCGTCCCGCCACGTAGGCGAGGTCGCGGAACGAGTGGCTGTTCTCCCCGTGCAGCTCGGCCTCGGAGAAGAAGCGGATCCAGTCGGGGTCCGGGTCGTCCCAGTCGTCGGCGTCGGTGAAGGTGTCCTCGGCCATCCGCACGGCGCGCTTGCACTTGCCGGGCTGCCCCATGTTCGCGTAGGCGCGGGCCTCCATCGCATACAGCATGGCCTGGGTGCGCGGGCCGGCGCATTCGCGGCTGCCGTACTGGGCGAGGTGGATGAGTTCCAGGGCGTCCTCGGGGCGGCCGAGGTGGATCATCTGCCGGCTCATGCTGCTCAGGACGTACGAACCGAGCGGCTTGTCGCCGGCTTCCTTCGCGGCGTGCAGGGCGAGCACGAAGTACTTCTGCGCGGTGGGTTGCAGGCCCACGTCGTAGCTCATCCACCCGGCCAGCTCGGCCAGTTCGGCCGCGACCTTGAACAGGCGTTTCGTGGTGGCCTCGGGCTGCGGCTCCTGGAGGAGGTCGGTGACCTCGTGCAGCTGCCCCACGACGGCCTTGCGGCGCAGGCCGCCGCCGCACTGGGCGTCCCACTGGCGGAACATGACGGTGGTGGACTCCAGCAGGTCCAGCTCCGGCCGTGACAGCCGGTTCCCGCGGCGCTGCCCGGCGGGCTCGGCTTCGCCGGCGGTCTTCGCGCCGCCGGGGCCGGGCACCAGCCAGCGCTGCATGGGTTCGATGAGCGAGGGCCCCGCCGCGAGGGCGAGCGAGCTGCCGAGGAAGCCGCGGCGCGCCAGCATCAGGTCGCTGCGCGAGAACTCGCCAATGAGCGCGACCGTCTGGGGTCCGGTCCAGGGCAGGTCGACCCCGGAGACCGAGGGGGCCTGGTGCGCGGCCCGCAGTCCGAGGTCCTCGACGGCGACGACGCAGCCGAACCGCTCGGAGAACAGCTCGCTGAGGATGCGCGGGATCGGCTCGCGCGGATTCTCCCCGTCGAGCCAGCGCCGCACGCGCGAGGTGTCGGTGGAGATGTGATTGGCGCCCAACTGCCGGGCGCGCCGGTTCACTTGACGCGCCAGCTCGCCCTTGGACCAGCCGCTGCGCACGAACCACGAGCCGAGCAGTTCGTTCGGGCGCTTCTCAGCGTTCGTCACGCTTCCGTCGCTGCCGCCCACTGAACGCCCCCATCCCTGAAGTCACCGAGACCCGCTGCCATGCCCTGCCGACCACTCTCGACCGCAAGCCTTACCAGGATGCCGTCAACCACGGCCTCCCGTCCGCCAGTTGTCACTCCTCGAACAGGAAAGCGACTTGCCTGCGGCATACCCACGGGTGCACATACCCCGAGGCGTTGTGTACTGAAAGTAATCCTACGATCACCCCTCCGGCGAGGGCGAACCCGGAAACGCCACCATTCGCCACCCCTTCGAATGAACTCAGGGACGGCTGTACGCGATTCACTTGACATAGGACAGCCGGAAGTAGGCGAAGCGGAGTGCGCGCCGGGCGCGCGGCGCTGGGTTCACCACCCCGGATACGACTCTCCGCCGCCCACGACCGGGCGGCGCGTGCACACTGGGTCACGATCCGATTCCGTCACGTAACCACCGGTGCGCAGGACCCGTTGGAGGGGGCATGGGCTTCACGATCGGCGGCATTCGAGAGATGCGCTCCGGCACACGGCGTCGCGGCCGGGCGGTCGGCCGCGCTTCGGACTGCACCACGGTGGCGGAGTTCACCGGCCTGTGGGGCTGGGACGTCGTGCCCGGCGCCCGTGCCGTGGGGCCGGACTGCTCCTGCGGCAAGGCGGAGTGCGCGGCGCCCGGCGCCCACCCGCTCGACCCGGCGGCGGTGGTACCGGCCGGCGCCACCCTCGACGATGTGACCGCCTCCTGGGGCCGCTTCCCCGGCGCCGCCGTCCTGCTCCCGGTGGGCCGCGCCTTCGACGTCATCGACGTCCCCGAACCGGCCGGCCGGCGCGCCCTGGTCCGCCTGGAGCGGATGGGCCTGCCCCTCGGCCCGGTGATCGCCACCCCTGAGGGCCGCGCCCACTTCTTCGTGGCGCCCGGCGCCGCGGCACAGCTCCCGTCCCTGCTCTACCGCACGGGCTGGGACGACGCGCCCCTCGACCTGCACGCGCTCGGCCCGGGTGCGTACGTCACCGCCCCGCCCTCGGACCGTGGCGGTCTCGGTCCGGCGACCTGGCTGCGCGCCCCGTCGCTCGACACGGCGACGCAACCGCCGCAGGCGCGGCTGCTGTTGGGCACCCTGGCGTACGCCGCCCACCGCTCCCCCTGCGCCTGAACGAACCGCACCGGCGGCCGAACGCGCAACGGGGAGTGGCGGGCCGCTCCGGCCCGCCCCACCCCCCCCGCCAGAGAACCCCCAGCGCCCCA